>NZ_JBDSQY010000246.1:0-12614 GCF_039929585.1 Capsulimonas sp. | reverse complement strand
CGGCGAGCGTTCGTGTCGTGACGGCGTCGAACTCCTGAACGAAGGCGCAGAGCAATTTTTCTTTGTCAGTTTGCGCCAGGGCTAGAGAGGCTTTGGCGAGGACTTCGGCGCGCGGATCGCGGACTTTATAGACACGATGGCCGAAGCCTAAGATCCGTTTCTTTTGCGCGACTTGATCGCACACCCATGGCGCAATGCGTGATGCTTCGCCGATGGCGAACAGGTCATGAAGCAGAGGGCCGGGAACGCCGCCGTGGCGTGGACCCTTGAGGGAGCCGACGGCGGCGGCGAGGGCGCTGACCATATCGGACCCCGTGGAGATGACGCAGCGCGCGACGAACGTCGATGCGTTCATGCCATGCTCGCTCATCGTGACCAAGTAGGCGTCTAAGGCGCGCACCTGCGCGTCCGTCGGCGTTTGTCCCAATATCCCATGCAGCAGAAACGCCGATGTTCCCCGTGCGTCTCTTTCTTCCGAGAGGGATTCAGGATCGCCCTGCCTCAGATGGTGATGCAGCGTGATGATCCCCGCGACGTTTCCGATCAGGGAAAGGGCTGTCGCGGAGTCTGTCGTTGATGGGGAGGGGAGGGCGGCCGTCGCGGCGCGAAGAGCATCCATGGGGTCGGCGGTGACGGCGTGGGAAACCGCCGCGCGCGCAGCCGTTGGGAGGGCGGCGGCTGCGCGGATTGCGGCTGCGATGGCGTCGCGCTCGGTGGGATTCGGGAGATTTTCGCCAAACAGCAGGCCGACGATGTCGTCGAATGTGGTTTGGCCGACGAGATCCCGCAAGTCGTAGCCGCGAATCGTGACCCGGCCCGCCAGACCGTCCACCTCGGAAAGCGCCGTTTCCGCGAATGCGACTCCCTCCAAACCCCGGTAAATATGTACGCTCATCTGCTGTCTTCCTTCTGTGGACTCATGGCGCGGCGCGACTCCGCGCGCCGACTCGCCTTGACTCGTATACCCGATTCAAGTATACTGTACCGGGTTTAATGGGGATATGGCCGATCAAGCAACGACGGCTCCGGCGGATGTGGATTCGACCAGGGCGAAGAGCGCGAACTTATTTGAGGTCGTGCTGGGGTACATTGGCGAGCTCGCGATACTGCTGGGGCAGACTGTAACAGCGCTGGTGCAGGGACGGGTCAACTCTCGTGACCTGATCCAGCAGATGGCGTTTTTAGGTGTGCATTCCGTCTCCATCGCACTGCTCACCAGCTTTGCTTCGGGCGCCGTTATCGCCCTGTATTTCTCGCAGTTTTTGAACACCTATGGTGTTGGATCCCTGGTTGGCGCGGTCGTATCGCTGGCGATTTCGCGTGAACTGGCTCCGGTCCTGACGGGAGTCGTTGTGGCGGCGCGCGCCGGATCGGCTATCGCCGCCGAGATCGGCACCATGAAGGTCACGGAGCAGATCGACGCCCTGCGCGCCCTGGCGGTGAGCCCCATCGAGTATCTGGTGGTCCCGCGCGTGCTCGCCTCGCTGATCATGCTCCCCGCTGTGTGCGCGCTAGCTGACGCCGCCGGGATCGTCGGTGGATATATGGTCGCGGTCTATATGGAAGGGATTCCAGCCGCGACCTTTCCGTCGTCTATCCTTCAGTTTCTGGAGCCGTCGGACTTTTACTTAGGCATGGTCAAGACCGTGGTGTTCGGATTGATCATTGCGCTGGTCGGATGCCATCAAGGGCTGCGCACTCGCGGCGGCGCCACCGAAGTTGGGCAGGCGACGACCAATTCGGTCGTTCTGTCGATCGTTTTGATCTATCTATCGAACTTCTTCCTGGCGGCCATGATGTTTACCAAGAGTTCCGGCATATGAGTTTGGACGCCAGCAGCGGGGACGAGGCGCGAAGCAACGGAGAAGAAGTAGTACACTCTCCCGAAGAATCGCGGATCGTCGTCAAGGATCTGAAGTACACGGTCAGCGGCAAGCAGGTGCTGAAGGGTGTCGATCTGGAGGTCATTCCCGGCGAAATCCTCTGCGTGATGGGGATGTCCGGCTCCGGCAAGACGACCCTCCTGCATTGCATCGGCGGGCTGACGCGCGCCACCAGCGGCGAGATCTGGATTGGCGACGCGCAGATCGTCGGGATGTCTGAAGATGAGCTGAACCACGTGCGCGAGCGCATGGGCATGGTGTTCCAGTACGCCGCTCTCTTCGACTCGCTGACAGTGTATGAGAATGTGGCGTTCGGTTTGACGCGCCGCCGCCGGATGCGTCCCAAGCAGATCCGTGAGATCGTGAGCGAGAAATTGGCCCTGGTCGGTTTGCCGGGGACCGAAGACCTGCACCCTTCGGAGCTATCGGGCGGTATGGCCAAGCGCGTCGGCCTGGCGCGGGCGATCGCGATGGCTCCGGAAATGCTGCTGTACGATGAGCCGACGAGTGGACTGGACCCTGTCGTGGGCAGCGTCGTCGATGAGCTGATCATGCAGATGCGCGACAAATTGGGCGTCACCAGCATCGTGGTGTCGCACAATATTACGAGCATCTTCCGAATCAGCGATAAGATCGCGATGATCCATGAAGGGGAAGTGCTGGTGCACGGGACGCCGGACGAGATCAAATCGTCCACGAACCCGATTGTCCGGCAGTTCATTCAGGGAGAGTCTCATGGGCCGATCGAGCTCGGCCACCGGTAGGAACTTTAGGATTCATGCAAACTCAGGGATACGCCGTTAGGGTGGGACTGCTCGTGCTGGCCGCGGCGGCGCTGGTTGGCGGGATGTTCACGTTCTTTAACCAGGTGCTTGCCTCAAAGACTTATCGACTGCACGTATTGTTCGCGGACGTGACGGGCATCGACAAGGGCTCCAAGGTGCAGATGGTGGGAGTGGACATCGGGCAAGTCACGGATATTCAACTGCAAGGGGACGGCGCGCACGTGGATTTGGCGCTGGACATCAAGCAGAAATATCATATCCCCGCCGGATCGCAATTTGTGATCAACACGGCGAGCCTGCTCAGCGCACAGGGAACGGTCAACGTGATTCCGCAAGCGAGCGCCCAAAAGTCCGCCGATGTCATTCCGCCAGGAGCGCCGAACCTGCGCGGCACGCGTGCGCTGGATCTCCAGTCGACGATGACCAGCGCCAACAAACTGCTGGACCAATTGACGGTGACCACGGCGAAAGCCCAGGTGATCATGGAGAAAAGCTCCAGCCTGCTGACCGACCCGAAGATGCAGCGTCACTTGCAGCAGTCGGTGGCGAATGTGGACGCGGCGACCTCGAACGGCGTGGCGCTGACCCACAAATTGGATGCTTTGATCACGCAGGACAATGCGATGCTCCAGGGAATGCTTGGCGAGACGCAGCGTACATCGCGCGTCGCCCTTGGCAACATTACGGAGACGACCGCGCAGATCAAGTATACGACGACCGAGAACCGCGAAAAGATCAACGAGATCATCGGCAACCTCCGGGATACGACGGCGGCTGTCGAAGGCATCACCGCGCAGGCGAACCAATTGCTGAGCGAAGGCGGCGTCTCGAAGAACCTGAGCCAGATCGTCGCGAATTTGAATGTGACCACGCAGAAGCTGGCGCAGATGACGTCGGACTTCCAGAAGGTGTCCGCGGATCAGTCGCTGCAGGGCGATCTCAAACAAACCGTGCATAACGTTCGCGAAACCAGCGAGCAGACGACGATCTTGGTGCAGCGGCTGAACAAGCTGCTGGGGGTGAAGGATAAGAAACCCACCGTGGTTGTCGCGCCGGGGGCGGGAACAGTCATCATCGCGCCTGGAACGACGCAGGTTCCGAAGATCGACAACATACCTTTGATCCTGCCGCGCGTGGATTTCCAGGTGAATACGCGGACGAAGCGCTTCCGGTCAGACATCGACGCGTTTGTCCCATTGGGCGGCGGAAACTCGTTTGCTCAGGTCGGCGTGTACGACTTCACGGAGTCGAACAAACTGAACCTGCAAATGGGGCAATCAGTCGGGAAAAATGGGGCATTGGATTTACGCGCCGGGCTGCACGCCTCAAAATTTGGCGTCGGCGCGGACTACGGACTTGGGCGGGGCGTCTCGCTTTCTGCGGACTATTACGACCCGAACCACGCGCGTTTGGACGCGCGTGGAACACTGATGCTGAACCAAAATCTGGGCCTGCTGTTTGGCCTGGACGATGTGACGCATCATGCCGGCGCTGTGGTGGGCGTCGAACTTCGGCGTTAGGGCGAACCTCGAAATCCGCTCGCCGCGCCGCACTCTTTTTAACGAACCGATAAGGAAAAAGCACATGAAAGTCATTCTCTCGAAAGATATCGCCCATACGGGCAAGCAGGGCGACGTCGTCCAGGTCACCGATGGATACGCGCGCAACTACCTATTCCCCCGCAGCCTGGCTGTTGCGGCCGTCGGCGGCGCGCTCAAGAACCTTGAGATCAAGAACGCCAACGAAGAGCGCCGCGCTGTGAAGCTTCTGCAAGGCGCCGAATCCGCCGCCGCGCAGCTGAGCGAGAAGACGGTCACCATCGCGGTGAAGGCCGGCGAGAACAGCCGCCTGTATGGCCGCGTCACCGCCGCCGATGTCGCCGCCGCGATCGAGAAGGACCTGTCGGTCAAGCTCGACAAGCGCAAAGTCGGCCTGCTGGAGCCGATCAAGTCGGTCGGCGAATACGAAATCCCGATCAAGCTGCACCGCGATGTGACCGTACCGGTCAAGGTCTCGGTCGTCGCCCAAGCCTAACGGCTCCGAATGCTTCGGGGCGCGGCGCCCCGAGCGTCCCGCCTTTGATGTGTCGTCTTTGAGAGGTCCATGAATGGCGGAACGCGAAGGCGGATGGAAAAATCGGTCCGGCGGAGATTACGCCAACGGCTCCGGCCGCAGCAACGATGTTGCGGCCGGGCTGGGCGCGTATGTCCCCCCTCAGAATATCGAGGCGGAGCAGTCCACGCTGGGCGCGATGCTCATCGAGCGCACCGCGATTGAGAAGGCCGCGGAGATCCTCGACAAAGAGGATTTCTACCGGGATGCGCACCAGGTCATCTTCGACGTCATCACCACGCTCACCGAGCGCGATGAACCCGTCGACCTGATCACGGTCCAGGAAGAACTCAAAAACCGGGACAAATTGGACTCGATCGGCGGGATGAAGTATCTCACCTCGCTGTTTGAGACCACGCCCACGGCCGCAAACGTCGAGTACTACGCGAAGATCGTCGAAGAGAAGGCGATCCTGCGCCGTCTGATCCAGGCGGCCTTTGAGATCATCGGCGCCGCGCGCGGCGAGATCGAAAACATCGAAGAGGTGATCGATCAGGCCGAGCGCGCCGTCTTCAGCGTCTCGCAAAACCGAACGACGGCTTACTTCGCTCAGCTTCGGACGCTTCTGCTTTCTGTTTACAGTAAAGCCGAAGAACTGGGAGAAATGAAGCAGACGATCTCCGGTCTCTCCACCGGGATCCACGATTTTGATATGATCACGTCGGGCCTGCAAAATACCGACCTGATCATTGTGGCTGCTCGTCCGAGTATGGGGAAAACTTCACTTTGTCTATCAATAGCTGAGCATGTCGCCATTAACGAGAACAAACCCGTTGCGATTTTCTCCCTGGAAATGTCCAAGGAGCAGCTGGCGATGCGTATGCTTTGTTCGCAGGCGAAGGTGAATGCGCATAAGCTGCGCACGGGGCATCTGTCCGAGGACGAGTGGACCCAGCTCGCGATGGTCGTGCAGAGCATGTATGACGCTCCGGTCTTCATCGACGACGCCACCGAAAGCACGGCGCTGACGATGCGGGCGAAGTGCCGGCGCTTGATGGCCGAGCATGGGCTGGGCCTGATCGTCGTCGATTACTTGCAGCTGATGCGCTCGCACAAGAAGACGGACAACCGTACGCAGGAGATCGGCGAGATCGCACGTGGCTTGAAGTCCCTCGCGCGCGAGCTGCGCGTCCCGGTGATCGCGCTTTCGCAGCTGTCGCGCGCCGTGGAGACCCGCGAAAACAAGCGTCCGATGCTCAGCGACCTTCGCGAGTCCGGGTCCATTGAGGCGGAAGCCGACATGGTGTGTTTTTTGTACCGGGAAGCGTACTATAAGCTGAAAGAAGCGTATCAGGCCGACGAGAACGGGAACCGTCCTGAGCGCGGCGCAATGGAAGAAACGGAAATCATCGTCGGCAAGCACCGTAATGGTCCGACGGGGATGGTCAAAGTCGGCTTCATCGCCGATTATGCGAAGTTCGTGGATCTGGAATTGAACCGCGATGACGAACCGACCGGATTCTAGCCATTCGTCAGTTGTTTTTCGAAGGAAATGACAGTATGTTGAAAGTATTGGTGGTCGGCGGCGGCGGCCGCGAGCACGCTCTGGTCTGGAAGCTGGCGCAGAGCCCACAGGTGAGCCGTATCTACGCCGCGCCGGGCAACGCCGGAATTTCAAAGAACGCCGAGTGCGTCCCGATCGCCGCCGACGATGTTGAGGCCCTGCTGGCGTTCGCCATGAACAACGGCGTGGATTTGACGGTCGTGGGGCCGGAAGTACCGCTGATCGCCGGCATCGTGGACCGTTTCGAGCAGCAGGGCCTGCGGATCTTTGGCCCAGCGCGCGAGCCCGCCATGATGGAGGGGTCCAAGGCCTACGCCAAAGACATCATGCAGCGCTACGGCATCCCAACGGCCGCCTATGCTTCTTTCACCTCGGCGGACGCCGCGAACCACTACCTGCACACCCACTTCGCCGCCAATCCCAATACTCCCATCGTCATCAAGGCTGACGGTGAGGCCGCCGGCAAGGGCGTCTTTATCTGTTCCACGGAAGAAGAAGCCAGCACCGCGATCCACACCATCATGGTGGACAAAGCGTTCGGCGCCTCCGGCGACAGCGTCGTGATTGAAGAGTTCTTAGTGGGGCAGGAAGCCTCGCTGATGGCGTTCACCGATGGGACCACTATCGTTCCGATGATCCCAGTGCAGGACCATAAGCGCGCTTATGACGGGGACCTCGGCCCAAACACCGGCGGCATGGGATGTTACGCGCCTGTTGCGTTCCTGACGCCAGCGCTCTACGCCCAGGCGGTCGATAAGATTTTGCGCCCCGCCGTCGAAGCGATCCGTGATACGGGCATCCCCTACAAGGGAGTGCTTTACGCCGGCGTCATTGTAACCCCGAACGGCCAGCTCAAGACCCTGGAGTTCAACTGTCGCTTCGGCGACCCGGAAACGCAGATCGTGCTGCCGCTGCTGGAGACAGATCTCGTCGATATCCTGCTTGGCGTCACCGACGCGCATCTGGACGAAGTGGTCGTCACCTGGAAGACCCAGAGCGCCGTTTGCGTCACGCTCGCGTCCGGCGGCTACCCAGGCCCGTACGCCAAGGGCATCCCGATCAACGGTCTGGATCAGGTGGCGCATCTTTCCGATGTCGTCGCGTTTCATGCCGGCACGGCGACCGGTGAGGACGGCGAAGTCGTCACCAATGGCGGCCGTGTGATCACCGTGACCGGCCTCGGCGACGATTTCTCCCAGGCCCGCGCCCGAGCCTACGCCGCCGTGAAGAACATCTCATTCGAAGGAATGCAGTATCGCACCGATATCGGCCACCAGGCCGAGCCGGCGCGGGTGGCTGGGGAATAATTTGTTTTATAGTACGGCGCTTGCGTAACACCGCATGCCCGATTGAGATCGGCGGCGGACGTAAGATAGCCGGCGAATAAATTCGCGCCTAGAAGTGCACGATGTCGGCCTCCGCCGACTCCAGAAAAGAAACGTAGCCGCCAGGTTTCTGGAGTACCCGGAGGGGTACATCGTGCACTTCTAGGCGCGGTTTTAACCGCCGGGTTCTGACGGCCTTCTGTTCAGCCGTTTGAAATTGCAAGATAGCTAAAGTTTGACGCACCAAAAGATCGAAGGAGCTCCGCGAACAATGCGCGTTATCATGCTCAGCTGGGAATATCCTCCCAAAATCGTCGGCGGCATTTCCCGCCACCTGTATGACCTGGCCCAGGCGCTGCACGCGCAGGACGTGGAAGTCCATGTCGTGACCTGCGAGCACCCCGGGGCGGCCGCCGAGGCGGTGGAGGAGGGAATCCATCTCTACCGGGTGGGACCCAAAGGACCTTCGAACGACTTTATCCACTGGGTGCACCTGCTGAACGCCGCCATGTTCGAGCGCGCCGACGCGCTGGTTCAGGAACTGCTCGGCGTGGACGCCGACGGCAAAACGCTTCCCGCGCCCGAAGACGACCCCCTGGTCATCCACGCGCACGATTGGCTTGCGTTCTTCTCGGGAAACGATCTCAAGTACAAGCATCGCCTTCCGTTCGTTTCCACCATCCACGCCACCGAGTACGGCCGCAACAGTGGGATCAATGGGCCGGTTCAGGAGTATATCAACTCCATCGAATCGCGGCTGCAGCATGAGTCCTGGCGCGTGATCGTCTGCACCGAGTTCATGAAGCGCGAGTGCGAGAAGGCTTTGCTGACGCCGTGGGACAAGATGGACGTCATTTACAATGGCGTCGAGGCGGGCAAGTTCCAGCTGCCGGACTTCACGGAGGAAGAGCGAGCCGCCTTCCGCGCCCGGTTCGCGGCGCCGGAAGAGAAGATCATTTTCTTCGTCGGCCGCATGGTGCGCGAAAAAGGCGTTCAGGTCCTGATCGAATCCCTCCCGAAGATCCGCTGGGGATACCATGACGCCAAGCTGCTGATCGTCGGCGGCGGCAACAAAGATCATCTGTATAACTTGGCGTCTTATTTGGGCATGGAGCGGCACGTTTACTTCCCTGGCTTCGTGCCCGATGAAGACCTGATAAAGATCTATCAGATCATCGATATCGCCTGCTTCCCGAGTTTGTATGAGCCCTTCGGCATTGTGGCGCTGGAAGCGATGGCGGCGAATGTTCCCGTCGTCGTGTCCGACGCGGGCGGTCTGCCTGAGGTCGTTCTGAACAACGTGACGGGCGTCACGACCTACGCCGGCAACCCGAACTCGCTGGCCGACGGCATCTTGAAGCTTCTGCACGAGCCCGAGACGGCCAAGCGGCTGGCCACCAAGGCGCTGGAGCGTTTGCAGACCGACTTCAACTGGGACAACATCGCCCGCCAGACAACCGCGACATACGACCGCGTGTGGAGCGAATATATCAGCAGCCCTTGGTGGCCCGGCAACGACGGCAAGGATTTGACGCCGCCGATTGCGGGAGTTGCTAGGACTGTCGGCTTAGAAGTCGAAGCGCTGGCGCTGGACACGGATGATTCGCATACGATCGGCGCGGACGCGCCGCAGGCCAAAGAGACGCAAGAATCGCACATCACCGAGGCGGCGCAATGAGCAACCCCGTCGGGATCGCGATGATCGGCGTGGGCAGGGCCGCGCAGCGGCAGCACCTGCCGGCGTATCAGAAGCTCCAGGCCGAAGGCAAGGTCAAGATCGTCGCCGTGTGCGATGTCGATGAGGAAACGGCGCGGGCCGCCGCCGCCGAGTTCGGCGTTCCGCACGCCTTCACAGACTGGAACGAGATGCTGCGCATGCCGGAGATCGACGCCGTCGATGTCTGCACGCCCAACTATCTGCACAAGCAGCCAGTGGTGGACGCCTTCGCCGCCGGCAAGCACGTCCTGGTGGAAAAGCCGATCGCCGTCAACGCCGTCGAAGGCGCGGAGATGGTGGCGGCCGCCAAGGCCGCCGGCAAGCAGCTGCAAGTTGGCTTGAATTTAAGATTTGGGGCCGCGCAGCAGGGAATCCATCGGTTCATCGAGGACGGTAAACTTGGCGACATCTACTATACGCGTGTCCATGCGCTGCGCCGACGGGGGATTCCAAGCTGGGGCGTCTTTACGCAAAAAGACAAGCAGGGCGGGGGACCGCTGATCGATATCGGCGTCCATATGCTCGATCTCGCGCTCTGGTTCATGGGCCACCCGAAGCCCGTTTCTGTTTCGGGCGCGACCTACGCCAAGTTCGGCCATCGCAGCGATATTCTGGGCTTGATGGGACAGTGGGATCCGGCGACGTTTAGTGTCGAGGACTTCGCGGTCGGCTTCGTGCGCTTTGAAAACGGCGCCACGCTGACGCTGGAGTCGTCGTTCGCCGCGAATTTGGAGCAGAACGAGATGAACATTCATCTGTTCGGAACCGAAGGCGGCGGCCTGCTGGATATTTACAACGCCAAGGGCAATAAGATCTTCCGCGAGGAAAGCGGGACGCTCACCGACACCACACTTGCGTATTTGACAGACGTGATGACCCACGAGATGGAAATCCGCTCGTTCGTGCAGGCCATCGCCGATGGAGCTCCGGTGCTTGCGACCGGCGAGCAGGGATTGATGGTGACGCAAATTCTCGACGCTCTTTATCAGTCAGCCGAAACTGGACGGGAAATAATCCTCGCGTCCTCCTAAGGGAGACCGCTCGGCATACATCATGAACTCCGCACCAACGCCACCATCTGATGATCTTCAGCCTTACGCCCCTCAATCGCGGAGCTGGTTTCTGACGATCCTTCCCGTATGCCTGATCGCGCTCTGCGCGGAACTCGCCACGGCGATCCTGAATAACTCCACTCTGCCAGTCTATTTCCATAACGGATTGAAGATCGGGACGGATGTGCTGACCCTGATCATGATCCCGTTCTTTATCAGCGAAGCGCTGTTCAAATCGCCGCTGGGTGTTCTTGCGGACCGCTTTGGCCGCAAGCCTCTGATGCTGGCCGGCGCGCTGGTGACGGTCTTCACGCCGCTGATCCTGATGTCGATCCATTACGACCCTGCGGCCACAACCGCCGTCGCGATGGTCATTTGCTTCGGGTTTCTTCGCCTGCTCGATGGACTGGGGGGCGCCGCGCTCTGGCCGTCGCTCTTTGCGTATGTCGGCGACACTGTTCCTGAGAACAAGCGCGGCGCGGCGATGGGCCTGCTGAACGTCACTTACATGGTGGGGCTGGCGCTGAGCTTTTTGATCGGCGGCGTGGTCGATGACGCCTTTGGGCCGATCTTCACCGGAGACGCCACTCTCTCCCAGACGATGCGCACAGTCGGAAATACGATCAAGGACGGCTTCGGCCACCTGCGGCATCACGATCATACGCCGGTCGTGGACGCGGTGACGCAAGTGGCGGCGCAGCCCGAACACTACTTCCCTTCGTTTTATCTGGCCAGCGTCCTGTTCGCGATCGCGGCGATCCTCTGCGCGACGGGGCTTCGCAGCAAGGCGCAGATCCGCGCGGCGGCTCAGATCGAGCATCACGAGGAAGAGCATGTCACGTGGGCGGGGTTCCTGGAGGCGATGCGCTCGGTGCCGCAGTTCCTGGCGATCGCCTTCGTGACCTTCGCGGGGATCGGCTGTATCGCGACCCTGGTAAAGATCTTCGCCATGGAAGAATTCAAAGTGACGGAGAAAGAGGTCGGCCTGCTGGCGCTGTGGCCGATCTTGATCATCGGCGCGCTGGCGCTTCCGATCGGCCATCTTTCGGACCATTGGGGCAAAACACGGTGCGTCCGGCTCGGCTTCGTGGTATGCGCCGTCGGATTGTGGGGCATGCCGATCTCCTTCCATATGCACAGCGCGCGTGAGATTGGCTTTATCGGTTCGGCGGCCGTGATGGGGCTGGGGTTCGTACTGGCGTTTCCGGCCTGGAATGCGCTGCTGACGACCCTGGCGGACGCGGACAAGCGGGGCACGGTGATCGGGGCGGTCGCAACGGCGCAGGGCGTAGGAGTATTGCTGGGGGTGACGACCGGCGGGCTGCTTTATAAGCACGCGGGGCACATCGCGCCGTTTGTCGCGGCGGCGTCGCTGGTGACGATCGGGATGCTGCTCGCCTTGTTCACAATTCGGGAAAGTCAATTGAAGGCGCGGGCGCGCTGACCGCTCATAAGAGAAGCAGGCGGTCTGCTGGTCCTGGCAGTTGTGCGAGTATTAATAAAAATTAGCGCTTGCGGAAAGATTTTTGTTATGTTATAATTCGTAAGCCGGTTTCGTATGATTTTGAAAGTCACCAATTAAGAGATCACACCGAGCGAAAGGCGATCCTAGCTTCGAAATATTTCTAGCGACGGCCTTTCGCCAAACATATCCCCAGTTGCAGACTAGTCCACGTCGTCATTTTTGTTGGAGAAACGGTTTGCGGCATCAGTTCCTTGGTTATACGCTCTCGTTACTGTCAAGCGTTCCCATGCATGCTAATGTACGCAACCACGGAGGTTGAACTCTTTGAACGCTCAGCGCCATCTGCGGATCGCAACCATCGCATCCATTTTCCTGTTTCTCGTACTCGCGGGCTTCGCGCTCTTCGCGGGAACTACTCAATCCATCGCCGCTCGCGGCAACACGGGCAATGCGCTCGCCTATCGTATTGCGTCGGCCGGCAAAGTCATGCCCAAGACGCTGAAGTCGGTACTTCCTACTAACCCACACCGATATGTTTACAATTTGCAGGACTATCTTTCCCAAGGAAAGAGACTCACCGCGAATTCGCAGAAGTCCGCGTTAGTGAGCACCGTCTCAATCAGCGAGCCTGTTCAAACTTTCGATATTTCCGCTCCCCCCCCCGCGTTCACCCCGGTGGCGGCAGGACTGACATCCGAAAATGACAATGCGACATGGTCGTCGGATGAGCAGAATATTGTCTTCAGTTCTAATCGGCCAAGCACTGTCGCA
>NZ_JBDSQY010000245.1:0-8251 GCF_039929585.1 Capsulimonas sp. | reverse complement strand
CCTTGCTGGCCCGCCGCCCCGCCTTGCTGGCCCGCCGCCCCGCCTTGCTGGCCCGCCGCCCCGCCTTGCTGGTTTGTGTCTGGCGTCGTATTACCCTGTCCGGCTTCGCCGCCTGCTCCCTGGGCGCCGTCGTTATTGATCGCCCCAGGCAGGTTGGTCGCAACTTGTGTCTCACCGGCGCCGGCATGTGGCGACGCAGTCTCTTCCTGGATACCTGACTCGTCGCGCTGGCGCGGAGCCCAGCGGTCGTACATGTCCTTGTCCCACGTCTTCACCACGAACGGCGAACGTGGGCGCGGCAGGTTGGAGGCCATCACACCCTGCGGCTTAACTGTCTTGTGGATAGGAGGACGTGGCTTGGCGCGCTTCGTCTGCTGGCGACGGCGCTCATCCTCGCTATCCGACTTGGCCATCTTTTTCGGCTTGGGTTTGCTGGTGCTCTTGCGGCGCATTTCCGCGAGCTTGCGCACTTGGCGCCGATCCATCTTGACCGTGTGCAGATGCTGGTTACGCATCAATTCCTGAATTTGCGCGACCTGATCTTCGGTCAGCGCGGGGCCAGGAGTGACCTGCATGTCCTTGGGAAAGGTGATGTTGAGGTTCGTCGCCAGATTGAACTTTTGCCCCGCCTTCGGACTCCACATTTGAATGCGCTGAAGCACGATGTTGGACTGCGGCTTTTCTTTCTTTTGCGGCTCCGACGACGCGCGATCAGGCGCCGCCGCTTCCTCACTGTCGGTTTTGGAGTTGATGTCCGAATCCGCCGCCGGGAGAGAAGCCATCTTGATCCCATTTTGCGGACGAATTTGCTGCACGGCGGCGATCCGGGCGTTCAGGCGATCCTGAGCTTTGGCGACTTCGGCCTGCATGCTGGCTGCTTTGCTCTGAGCCGCCTGCGCCGCCGCTTCGCGGGAGGATGCGACCTTGTGCGCGGTGTCGGCCGCAGCTTGGGCGTGCGCCAGCACTTCGCTCGCCGATTGCGCCTGGGCGGCATCCGAGGCTGCGCGCTTAGCCGCCGCCTGAACCGCCGCGCTCATCGCTGCGTGCGATGCGGGGGCCGCCTGCGCAAGCGCCGCGCGCGCGGCGGCTAATTTCTGCTGCGACGTCCGCATCATCAGCTGCGCCTGCTGGACAAACTGCTGCGCGGACTGAACGTTCGTCGTGGCGGTTGCGGCTGCTCTCTGGCTTTCCTGGGACTGTGACGCCAAACCCGCAGCGCGTGACTGCGCCGCATTCGCCGCCGCCTGCTTCTGAGCGAGAACGCGCTCGGCGGCGTCCCGCTTCGCTTCCGCCTGACGAAGTGTCGGCGACGCGCCCGCCGCGCCCATCTCCGAAGGTCGCTGTCCCGAATTCGACGGGGTCTGCGCCGGACGAGGCGCAGGCAGCGGCGGCAGGGGCTTGAACAGTCCCACGGTCATCGGCTTCATTCGCTCGACCGTCTCGTTGCTGACCGCCGGATGCGCGTTGCCGGAACGCAGCTCATGGCTGTAAACAAGCCAGAATGCGCCGTTCAGCACGATGGAGGACGTATAAGCGATTGCCAGACGTGATTTGCGAGAGACCATGTTGATACTTCCCTTACCGGGTTCCAGCCTGCGGGGTGGACGGCAGCGCGCGTCCCTCTTGATCGACCGGCTCCGTTGCGATCAGCACCGGAACGTCCTTCCCCGTCGCCGTGCGGGCGTGGTTCAGGACATCCATCACGCTGACCAAAGACTGGGTCGTCTGCTGCTTGCCGAGATTGAGAACCACGTCGCGCGGCGCGGCGGTCCGCAGGCGATCGGTCAGGGCGGCCTGAAGCGCCTGCGGGTCAGAGCCTAAGCGCTGCTTACCCAAATAGTAGTCGCCTCTCTCGGTCAGTGTCAGGATTAAGTCGCCGCCGCCACCCGCGCCGCCGGACGCCGTCGCGGCGGCGGGACTGCTTTTCGGCAGCGCCACGGCGATGGCGCGCATGCGGGTCATGTTGAGGCTGGCGATCATGAAGAAGACCAGAAGAAAGAAGATCGTGTCGATCATCGGAATGATTTCGATACGAGCCTTGCGCATCGGCGGGCGTGGAATTTTCAATGCGCGGCCTCCAGGGGCGACTGCGGGTCGGTCGCCACCATCACGTTCTGCGCATTCGCCTGCTTCACCAGATCGAGCGCCTGCGTGAACTTGGAGATCTGCTGCGATTTATCACAGTTGATCACAACCACCAGCGAAGGATTCTGCGCCAGGCGCGACGCCACCATCGGCTTGATATCCCCCACGCCGGCGATCTTCTTCTGATCGATGTAATAGTCGCCCTCTTTGGAGATCGTCACCACGGCTTTCTCTAAAGGCTTCAGAGCAGCCGTGCTGCTGGACGGCAGATCGACTTTGTGCGCGGACATGGGGATCATCGCGAGGCTGGCGATCATGAAGAAGACGAGCAGAAAGAAGATCGTGTCGATCATTGGGATGATCTCGATCCGGGCTCGCTTCATTTCCTGGCGGGGCAGTTTCATGCGCGCCTCCCAGCCAGCGTGTTCAGAAGCTGAGTCGCGCGCCATTCCATCTCGGAAATGTTCTCCTTGACCCGTTCGGTCAGAAAGTTATAAGCGGGGAGCGTAACGATAGCGATCACCAGGCCCGCCGACGTGGCGATCAGAGCCTCCGCGATGCCTCCAGTAATGATGGTCGGCGCGCTGGTCGCGGCGGAGCCGACGATATGGAACGCCTTGATCATCCCGGTGATGGTGCCGAGCAGGCCGAGCAGCGGCGCGAGCGTGACGATGGTGTCCAGCACGCTGAGACGATCCATCATGACGGGCATCTGCCGCAGGGCGAACTCCTCCATGTGGCGCTCAATTGCGAGCCGGTCCAGCCCCTGAGCGCGCAGGCCGCTCGCCAGCATCGCGGCGACGCGTCCGGGGTGCGCTTCGCACGCCGCGAGCGCTTCGGCGTATTTGCCCGCCTGGACGAGTTTCTCCACCTCCGCAACCAAACGCCGATTGTCGCCCACCGTCGCTCCGATCGCGAGCAGGCGGTCGATCATGACTGCTACGGAAATCACTCCGCAGAGGAACAGCGGCCACATCATGACGCCGCCGCCGAGCAGGAAGCGCAAGTCTTGGTTCATGGGTTAGGCCGCGCCCCCAGCCACCGGGGCCGCAGCTTCCGCTCGGGAAGACTTCGCGCGAAGACTGGCCAGAATATTCAGGAGCTGCGTGGCCCGCGTCTCCATCTCGGAGATAATCTCCTTGACCTTTTCCGTCAAATAGTTATAAGCGATCAGGGTGACGATGGCGATGGCGAGGCCGGTCGCTGTGGCGATCAAGGCCTCCGCGACGCCGCCCGTGATCCCCATCGGCTGGTTCAGGCCGACATTGCCCACGACGTTGAACGCCTTGATCATACCAGTCACCGTGCCGAGCAGACCAAGCAGCGGGGCGATCGTAATGACCGTGTCGAGGATCCCGAGGCGCTTGTACAGGACGGGAGTTTCCCGCAGAGCCAGCTCCTCCATGGAGCGCTCGATCGCATCGGCGTCCAGGTCTTGATTGCGGATTCCGCTCGCCACCAGCGACGCCACCGGGCCGCGCGTCCCCTCGGCTAGCGCCAGGGCGTCCGCGACCCGTCCCTCGGAAAGATGGCGACGCACTTGCTCCAGCAGTTCTTCCGTATCCGTCGCCGCACGGCCGATCACCATCCAGCGCTCGACAATCACGCCCAAAGCAACGAAAGCGCATGCGAGCAGAGGCCACATGATCGGGCCGCCGTTCATCAGAAAGCGCAGCCACCCAGCCGGGTTGAGGTCCATACTTGAAAGTACTCCATTCCAGTGTCAATCACGAACGATCGAGAAAACCTCACACGGTCCCGCTGGCGTAAGGGTAACTCAAAGCCAGTTTAATTTATTGATTAATATTACGCAAACTTTATGCCCGGCGGTTAAAACCGCCGGGCGTATTTATTATTTGAAGCCGGTCACTCCATTCACGCTCAGGAAGTGCTGCGCCTCCGGCGCGCCCGATGTCACCTGAGGCTTGGCGTCCGGGTTATAAAGAGAAAAGGACGACCGATAGAGCGCCGTCTTGATATTCTTCGCCACATCGCTTGCCACCGCCGCAGGCGTCGGCTCGTGGGCCAGGGCGGCGTCGGCCGCCGTCATCGTCAGCAGAGGCTGATCCTTGACCAGCACCCGATTGTCCGTTTGACTGATATGGCGAAGCTCAAGCCCTGAGTCGAACTGCGCATTGAGCGCCTTCACGATGGACTGCGAACGTGAGCCGTCGGGATCATCCAGCGTAGCGCACAGAACATCGCCTAACACAATATTCTTCGCGCCTGGCATAGCGCCTTCCTGAACCGCGAATCGCTTGGCGTTGGTGACGGTCGCCAGCACTTTAGGCGTCACGTTGACATTCATCTGCGCAAGCTGCGTTCCGATGGACGCAACACGCTCCTTGGTGAACGGGTGATCCTGAAGGATACCATAATTAATGTCCACACCATGCGTTTCCTGCTCGGCCAGACGCTGCATAAATGTCAAGGCGCCCACGGGGTTGTATCCGGCCTTCTGCATCAGCACGATCCCGCCATGGTCGGCGTCACTCTCAGCGTTCTGCCCATAGTGATTGTTCATGATGCCCATTTGGGTGTAGGTGACGCCGGCGGCGACATGGGCGACATCGGACATGTCCACATGCGCCAGCGCGGCGGCGATCATGGCGACCATGGTTCCGGTGCTGAACTTGCTTTGCTGATGCGCAAGCTCCACGCTGTGGTGATGCGCGGCGTGCGTGATCTCGTGTCCGAGGACCGCCGCCAGCTCATCATCACTACGGACGAAGCTGAGCAGACCGGAGTTCACATAAACATAGCCTCCGGGCAGACTAAACGCGTTGACTTCCTTGGAATCGATCACATTGAAATGCCAGGTGAAGGGATAAACCTTGTCGTTCCCGAAGCCTTTCTTAGGGTCGATCGAAACTCGGGTCGTGTTCGCGAACTCGGCGATCTTCTGGCCGATCTTATTGACCCGGTCGATCTGCGCCTGATCCGTGGACAGCTTCATCTGCTTCGCGACTTCCGCCGAGATCGTGGCGCCGTCCTTCGCTTCGCTGTCCGCCTGCTTCTGGTCTTTCGCGCTCAGCACGGGCGTTTCCGCAAATGTGGCGCCGGCCGAGAGTATGGCGGCCGCGCAGAGCGCGCCCGCGAAAGTTCGTCGAAATCTGTTCATATTCTCACTTGCCCTTCTGAAAAGCATTCGCCGGTGTGTTATAATGTCTGCAACATGGCATACCGTTTTCAGTACGTGATGACCCGGGCCTTGCCTGCCGCCTTTTTGCTGTTGCTGGCGCTCGCCCCGCTGCCGGCGAGTCCCCCCGACCCTGCGTTAACTTACGATGAACTCTTAGAGCACGCGGACAAGGCAAAGTTTCAGGGAAATGCCGAGGAAGCCCTGGACTGCGTCGCCGCCGCGCACAAACTCCGGCCGGACGGTCTTGCGGCGACCCTGAAGGTCGAGCAATTGATCCAGGCAGGCATGCCCGACCATATTACTCCCGCAACACTCGCCGCTCTTCCCGTCTCCGTCAGCGATATCGGCGGAGGTCTGGGATCGGTCGCCAGCGTCAACGCGTATCTTCCCTGCAAAACGCAGGAGCCGCAGCACGATTGGACCTTCGACCACGAAACCTGTGTCTATCTTAAGCCCGTCAAAGCGACGGACAATGAGCTAAAGCTCTTCTGCCGGGTCCACTACACCGTTCCTGGCGACCAGCGACTCGCCGAGCGGACAGGCTCGCTGCTGGCCATCGCGCATCAAGCCTGGGCGCAAAAAACAGGCGCTCCGACCGCGAATGGCGACACACCGTTCAACGTCTGGCTCTGCCGGGGCGGCCAGAGCGGCGGCGAACAATGGCGGGATAATCTTTACCTCTACGATTTAGACGCCTCGCGCAGTTCCATCGAGTGGGTCCGCGAAATCATCCATGAGTATTCCCATCTCGCCGTCCCCGCGATCGGCGGCTACACCGATCCTGAGTACTGGGCGAATGGATATCTCGGCGAGCGTCTGATTGTCCGCTGGATCCAGCGGACGCCCGGAATGCCCACACTGGTGGAGAAGGCCTGGGGCGATTTTAGCGGCGCCCCGAATTTCGACCGGCTGCTAATCGCTCCCGCGATTGCGCTGTACAAAAAGACCGGCCCAAGCAAGGCGTGGCTCAGCAAGCGGGACGATCTGGGCATGCGTTACTTCATCGGCCAGATGCTGACGGTAGACGACAAGTACGGACCGCGCACGCTCGCCGCCGCCTTCAGACAGCTTCCGCGCTTCCGCGAGGCCAAGCCCGAAGATATGGCCGCCGCCGTCGCGGAAGTCCTGCCCGCTCCCAAACCCGGCAAGCATTCCCAATCGGCGCGCAAGCCCGCCAAAGATCCAGGTTCCGCCACGCCATGACGACGCAGTCCCCGATCTCAATCCGCGCCCATGCCAAGATCAATCTCACGCTCGACGTCGGACGCCGGCGCTCGGACGGTTATCATGACATCGAATCGATCATGCAGACAATCGCCCTGCATGACGTTTTGAACATCACCCCCACCCTGGATGTTCCCGGCGTGGCCCTGGAAATCACTGGCCCCGAGGCCGAAGGCGTGCCCGCCGATCCCTCTAATATCGTGCACAAGGCCGCCGTTCGACTGCAAAAGACCGCCGCCGCGCGCGGTCTCATCCCCGGCGACAAGAGCGGCCTGCGCATCGTGCTGGAAAAGAATATCCCCTCGCAAGCCGGTCTCGGCGGCGGCAGCAGCGACGCCGCCGCCGCCCTGCGCGCGATCAACGGTTTATTTGGCTTGCGGCTCTCGAAGGACCGCCTGACGGGCCTCGCCGCCGCGCTCGGAGCGGATGTCCCCTTCTTTCTCACCGGCGGAACGGCGCTGGCGCAGGGCCTCGGCGAGCGTATTTCCAAGATTGCCTCATGGGAACATCACTCTCTCGTCATCGTTAAGCCGACCGTGGGTGTCTCGACGGCAGCCGCCTATGGCGCCTTGGACGCCCAGCCGGACCGGACACTCTCGAACGCAACCCAGCAATGGCGGGACGAACGCGCGGCAGGGCGCGTCTCCATGCTTCACAATGATTTTGAAGTAGTCGCGCGCCAGATCCCGCAGATCCAGATGGCGTTTGACGCCATGGAGCAGTGCGCGCACGGGTATGATACAACTGGTCCCCTGCTTTGCGGCAGCGGCGCGGCGATCTTCATTGCCGCCCAGGGGCAAGAAACGGCGAAACTCATAGCTCAGGAACTTACGGAGCGAAATGTCGGCCGCGTGTGGCTGACGGAGACATGGGATCGGGAGGAAATGTTCTGAGCAAGTTACTTTTGAATACGGTGGTGCTGGCCGGCGGAAAGACCAGCGACGAGATGCGGGCGGCGACGGGTGTGGAAAACCGGGCCATGGTCGCGCTCGGCGGACGGATGATGCTGGACTTCGTCGTCCAGGCGCTGCAATCGGCGAAATCCGTGGACCAGCTTTATGTTGTGGGCGATGTTCCGGAAAATCCCGCCTATACGCTCGTGCCCGAGCGAAGTTCGCTGGTCGAGAACCTCGTCGTGGGCGTGACCGCCGCCCAGGCGGACAGCAGCGGTGAATACATTCTGATCTCGACTTCCGATATCCCGTTCATTACCAGCGCGGGCGTCGACGATTTCGTCGCCCAAGCCGCCGCGCGCGGCGCGGATCTCTGCTATCCGATCATCCCCATGGATTCGTATCGCCAGCGCTTCCCGCAGATCAAGCGAACCACCCTCAAAGTGCGCGAGGGTGAGTTTACCGGCGGCAACATGATGGTAGTGCGCGCCGACTTCATTATGAAGCAGCAGGAAACCATCCAGCGCGCCTACGCCGCTCGCAAGGACGTCCTGCGCCTTGCGAGGCTGCTCGGCGGCAACCTGCTCTTCCGCGTGCTCCTCGCGCAAACCATCGCGCCCTCACAGCTCACCGTCCCGATGCTCGAAGCCGGCGTCAGCCGCCTGCTCGGCGGCGGAAACGTCGCGGCGATCGTCACGGAGCATCCGGAGATTGGGACCGATGTGGACCGCCCCGAGGATATCGATATGGCGCGAAAGATATTGGCGCTGGTGTGAAGATTGGCCCTCATCCCCCTGTATGAACAGGGACATGCTTTACACTTTAGACCGGCGACATCCTTTACACATTATTAGGATTGTTTCTCCTTCGAAATGTCTCTTGATGTTTCCAAAGCCAGTGGCGTCTC
>NZ_JBDSQY010000244.1:0-34339 GCF_039929585.1 Capsulimonas sp. | reverse complement strand
CACGCACTCAAAGCGCGCCCGGATGGCGTTTTGGTCAATCATGCAGCTATATTCGACACCGAAAGCGGAAAAGACTCCCGCATTTCAGGATTAACAAGATTCACTTATATTGGACCAAGTCCTAAGGCACACAATGACAGCCAGACGATTTTCAATAATTCTCTTACCGATCATCGCGGCTGTATGTGGTTGCGGAGCGCGACCTAAACCGCAGCCTGAAGTGGCGTACGCTCAGAGAGACCCAGTAACGCTTGCCCAGTCGATAGTAAGGCCCGCGCGACCGTTGTATGGGCGTTTTCACTTCCATTTTGAGGAGACGACTGGGGATAGCCAATATATTGAGATTGAAGGAGTCGATTTCCCGATCCGACTTGACCCTGAGCAGTCGGACAAAAAAGCGCTGTCGACTTTTCAAGGATTGAGTTGGCCGATTTTATATCCCCGAGAGAATGATCGAAATATCTTTCTTGTTGGGACGTATGACCCCAAATCGGAGAAGTTCATCTTAAAGAAGTGGTCGATTAAAGCGCCATTTCATCGATTGTGGATGTCACCCGAAGAAGATGGACCGTCGTTTGATACGAAAACCACGGTGGCGAATCAATTGGTTCGGTCAGACTTCAGAAGTTTTGACGCATTCGACCCAAAAGATCCGGAGTTTCATCCTGATGATTATGTAATCAAGTAGATATTGGGTATTTGCGAGTGGAAGGTATCAAGACGGCTTCGCCATCGACGGCGAGGCCGTCTTCTGTTTTGATTACGACCTGGATATTGGGTATAGCCTCCATAGGCGGGGCGCGTCTCACGCAGCCGCCGGAAATGGGGATTTGTTGCGATGAAGGGGATATTTTATATCGGAATCGCGCTGGCGGGGCTGCTGGCGCTGGGGACGGCGGGGTGTTCGCCGCAGGAGAAAGCGGAGGTGAAGCAGCAGGTGGCGGCGGCGACGCGGCATGATGTGACTTGGAGCGGGGATGTGGATGATTCCGTGACGGTTTATGTGCAGGGCGGTAAGGCGTGGGTGGATGAGGTGGAAGGGAAGCCGGTGGAGAATGTCGTGGTGGAATACCATGGCGCGCTTCCGGTGGACCGGGCGGCGACGGTGTCGCTGAGCGGCAAGAGTGGGCGCGGGGATGTGCAGGTGACGCAGCAGCCGACGAAGGAGAATAACTTTACGGCGGCCGTGCGCGTGATCGATCACGCGGCTGGACGCGATCACTACAAATTCGTGATGACGTGGTGAGATGATGCGCCGATTTTGTGCGGTAAAATAGGGAGAAGTAACACGCAATAAGCACGAAAGCTCCCAATGCAAGAATTCGACAATCCCGTTTACGACACTTACCTCGCCGACCCGTTCTGCTGGCGGCATGACGGCGTGTACTATGCCGTCGGGACCGGCAAAGCGGAGACGGGGGATGAGGCGGCTGCGGGGCGGGTGGTTCCCATCGTGCGGTCTGTGGATCTGCGCCACTGGGAGCCGCTGGGTACGGCGCTGATGGCGCCGAAGGAAGAGTGGGGCGGGGCGTTCTGGGCGCCGGAGACGGCTTATCATGACGGGCGCTTCTACATGTACTACCACCCCAGCGGCAATGGGAAGGGGTTCCATATCCGGGTGGCTGTCAGCGAGACGCCCGAGGGGCCATATGTGGACACCGGCGTTCCGATGACGGATGTCGAGAAGAACCCGTTTTGCATCGATTCGCACGCCTTCCAAGATGACGATGGACAGTGGTATCTGTTCTACGCGACGGATTTTCTGGACTCGGATGAGACAACGTTTCGCGGGACGGCGCTAGTCGTCGACAAAATGGTTGGAATGACGGCCTTGGAGGGAAACCCGACGGTTGTGATGCGCGCGCATTGGCAGTGGCAGTGTTATGAGCGCAATCGTGAGATGGCCGGCAAGCGTGAGGACTGGTACACGCTGGAGGGGCCGTGTGTGCGCAAGCGGGACGGCAAGTACTATTGCTTCTACGCCGGCGGCTGCTACCAGAATGAGACGTATGGCGTGGATTATCTGGTCGCCGATCACGTGCTGGGGCCGTGGACGGAGGTTGGTGGGGAGCGCGGACCTCAGATTATGCGCTCGATTCCCGGGGAAGTGATCGGGCCTGGGCATCTCTCGATCGCCTCTTCTCCCGAAGGTCAGGACTACGTCGTGTACCATGCCTGGAATGAAGCGATGACCGACCGGCTGATGTGTGTCGATCCGCTGGAATGGACGTCGGCCGGCCCGATTGTTCCCCGGTTTGCGAAGGCTATCGAACGCGCGTCCTCATGATTGTAACTTTGGCGCCACGCCGTTTGGAGTTGTGGGCAGTCATGGGGTAAACTACTGTATGGCGACAGCGCAACCACATATTTGGCGGATCGAGTTGTTCGGCGGTTTGCGCGCCCGCGCCGGGACGCAAACCGTCGATCGGTTCCAAACACAGAAGACAGCCGCGCTCTTAGCATACCTCGCGTTTTATCCCCAGCGCCGTCACTTGCGCGAAGAACTGGTGGATCTCCTGTGGCCGGACGCCGAGTCCGAAGCGGGACGTCACCGGCTGTCGCAGGCCCTGGTGTCTCTGCGGGCGCAGTTGGAGCCGGAAGGCGTCGCGAAAAACAGCATCTTGCGCGCCGACCGCCAGACCGTGGGGCTGGACCCTTCGGTGGTGACCGATGTCGCCGAGTTTGAAGCCGCGCTGCTGTTCGCCAAGAACCAGGCCGGGGCGGAAGCCGTGGAGCGTCTTGAGCGCGCGGTGACCCTCTACCAGGGCGACCTGCTTCCCGGCTACTACGAAGACTGGATCATCACCGAGCGCCAGCGGCTCCTGGATATGGTGACGGGCGCCTGCCGCCGGCTGGTCCAGCACTACGAGCAATCCCACCAGTTTGAACGCGCCCTGGACTACGCCCGGCGCGGCCTGGAAATCGATCCCATCTCCGAGGACCTGCACGTCGATCTCATTCGCATCCTCGCGGCCAGCGGCCAGCGGGCCGCCGCGCAGCGTCACTTCCGTGAGATGGAGCGTATTCTGATTAAGGAGCTGGACGAGCCGCCCAGCCCCGCCACGAAGGCCGTGGTCGAACAAATTCTTCAGAACTCCGCGCCGCCCCCGTCCGTGCGGTCCGGAGGGCGGGTGCGTGAGACATCGCTGCCGTCGCCGCTCACGCGATTTTTCGGGCGCGACGCGGAAATCACGCAGGCGCAAAGTCTTTTGACATCCGGGAAAGTGCGGCTGCTGACCCTGACCGGGATCGGCGGCGGCGGCAAGACGCGTCTTGCCGTGGAGATCGCCGGGCGAGTCGCCGCCGACTTCTCCAGCGCCGTCTGGTTCGCCCCGCTTGCCGACCTCAGCGACGCCCGCTCGATCCCCGGCGCCATCGCGGAAACCCTGCGCCTGACTCCGTCGGCGGACGCCCCCGTGCTGGATCAAGTGATCGCCTCGCTGTCCGCGCAGCCCTCCCTTCTGGTGCTGGATAACTTAGAGCACCTCGTGGAAGCCGCCGCGCCGATCGTGCGCGAAATGCTGTCGCGCGCGCCGTCGCTGACGATTCTCGTGACCTCCCGCCAGCGCCTTGGCCTGGAAGGCGAACGGGAAATCTCCGTGCCGCCCCTCGCCTCGCCCATTGGCTCCTTCAAAACGACCAGCATGCCGGTCAGTCCCGAACGGCTGATGGAGATCGACAGCATTCAGCTATTTGTCGATCGTGCGCAGGCGGTCCGTCCCGCGTTCCGGGTGACCGCGCAGAACGCGGCCGCGATCGCGCAGCTCTGCGAGCGCCTAGAGGGGATCCCCCTGGTGATCGAGCTCTGCGCCGCCTGGGCTCAGACACTCACCCCCGCGCAGATGCTCACCCAGCTGACGCGTCGCTTTGAGCTGCTGGTCAGCCGCAGCGTCGATATCGCACCGCGCCATCAAAGCCTGCGGGCGGCGCTCGACTACAGTTACGTGCAGCTGCCTCCCGACCTCCAGCGGTTTTTCGGACGTCTTTCCGTCTTCCGTGGCGGCTGGACCCTGGCGGCGGCCGCTGCGGTCGGCGGCGACAGCTTCGCCGATACAAGCGCGCACGTCATTTTGGAAGCTATCACGACGCTGCGCGAGCGCTCGTTGATCCTGGCCGACGAGACGGAAGAAGGCGGCGCGTTCCGTTATCGAATGCTGGAGACGCTGCGTGAGTTCTCCGCCGAGCAGGTTCCGGAGGATGCGCGCGAGGATCTGCACCGCGCGCACGCCGAATATCTCATGACGCTCGCGGAAGCGGCGGAACCGGAGATCGCTGGCGGCGATCAGGCGCCCTGGCTGATGCGCATGGAGGCCGAGCACGACAATTTTCGCGCGGCGATGCACTGGGCGCTGGACACCCAGTCCGCGGAGATCGGCCTGCGCCTGGCCGGTGCGCTGGCGTATTTCTGGGAGGCGCGCGGATATCTGGGCGAAGGTCAGGAATGGCTGGAAAAGCTGCTGGCGCTGCCGCAAGGCCAGACCGATGCGCTGCGGCGCGTTCGCGCCAACGCCTTGACCGGGCGCGGATACTTGATGCGCAACCAGGGCGCCTCCGCCGGTATCGACGCGGTGATGGAGGAAGCGCTTCGTCTATGGCGCGAGATCGGCGACGATCACGGCCTGGCCGTCACCCTCCAGGTTCTGGCGACCCTCGCATACTCGCGTGAGGATTGCGATCTAGCGCGTGTCTATTTAGAAGAAGGCCTGGGACTGTCCCGCAAGCTCGATGATCCAATGCTGGTGGCGCAGGCGCTGATGAACCTTGGGAACATTGCGCTGGAGCAGGCCGAGTTTCCGGAAGCCTGGAAATTCTATTCCGACAGCCTTGAAATTTTCCGCGCTTCCAAAAATCGCTTCCGGATCGCGCACGTCCTGAACAACATGGGCCTGGTTTCCCAGTATCAGAAGGACTACACGAAGGCTTACACGCTGCTTCAGGAGTCGCTGGCGATCTGCCGCGAGCTGTCCGGACGCGCGGCAAGCGCCACGACCCTGCTCAATCTCGGCACTCTGCACCGGATCGAAGGTCGGTTCGCCGCCGCCCGCGAAATGTTCTCGGAATCGGTCATGGTCGCGCAGGAAGTCGGCGAGCGCCGACTGCTGGTTTACATCGTCAAAGAGCTTGGCCATATGGCCTGCGCCGAGCAGGACTACGCCGCCGGCGTTCGCTTGCTCGCGATTTCGCAGACCCTGGGCCGTGCGCTGGCGCTGAGTTTCAAGCCCTCCGATCCCACCGAGATAGAGCGCGATCTCGACCTCGCCCGCACCGCTCTTGGCGACGAGGCATATGAAGCCGCTTGGAACGCCGGCGCCCGCCTGACTCTCACGCAGGCGTTTGACGAAGCCATCAAATTCACCACCCCCTATTGAGCTTCTGTCACTCACCCCGGTCTGTTTTCAAATCGGGGTGAACACAATCCCCGTATAGCAAAACTGCCGGAATTGCGCCGAAAGTCCTTTTTTACCCTCACGCAGCGGTTCCGAAATTCCAAAACTATTAATACTGTGACAAGAGCAGGATCGAAGATCGAACCAAAATAATCCGCCCTGGTTCAGAATTAATCTTTGAAGCTTTTTTGATTTAAGTTCTGTATAATGGAACATCTTCGAGGAGACATACGAACATCCGTATATTCGTATTAATATTGTTCTTTTTGCATGAATTACAATTCAATGCATTTCGAGCAAAACCTTGGAATCCATGACCAAATAAATAGGATGAGATGTCACATGCTTTATGGCATAAGAATTGGGAGGGACGACAAAAAAGCAGTTAAATCCGGGAAGTTTTATATAAAACTCAATCTCTTTTGAGGTTTTTTTGAGAGTCGGCTAGTAGAATGGCATCGACAATCACGAATTAACCATCGTCATTGTCAAAATTCAATACTCCATCGTTCGTCGCCATTGCTGCCGACGTCGTTCTTTTGCAATCGAAAGGATACGTCATGACACAGCGAAAATTTCGCGGTTTCACGCTCATTGAGCTTCTCGTCGTCATAGCCATTATCGCGATTCTCGCGGCTATTCTCTTCCCCGTCTTCGCCCAGGCTCGTGAAAAAGCCCGGCAAATCTCCTGCGTCTCCAACTTCAAGCAGCTCAACCTCGCAGTTCTGCAGTACACACAGGATAATGACGAGGCGTTCCCCATGGGCTCCGTCCAGTTTCCCGATGGTAGTTGGAAAAACGAAGACTATTATGGTCTGGAGTTTTACAACAAGGCCCCTACTACCGACGGACTTATGTGGATGAACACGATCTACCCCTACGTCAAAAGTGAGGGTGTTTACCACTGTCCTTCAATCACCGGCAACATGAACCCGTATGGCTATCCTGATGGCCGAACCGTCGTCAGCTACACCTACAACGGCGAACTTCAGTTTTCGTCCAACGCCGCTGTCACTTCACCGGCCACCACGGTTCTTCTTTGGTCCGGCATGGGCAAGTCGGGTATGAAGGGACGCGCAATGGCTAGCCCCGCCTTGGATTGTGGAACAGCTGGTCAGCCGTGCGTTTATGTCCCAGCTGCGGGAGGCGCATGCGGCGCCGGTAACGGCGCCAAGGATTATATGACCATCTGGCCTGGAGACTGGCCCGTTTACAGCAAATGGGTCCATGGACACGGTGATAACTTTGGCTTCACCGATGGTCATGTCAAGTGGAGCCCGCTCAGCGGCAATCCGAAGAACGATCCGTGGGGCTACACTAGCCCAGACGGGGGCCAGCTCGATAGTGGCGGCAACACTCACGACATCAAGGATCCCGCCGGATGCCATCAGTGTCTGTTTGCTCCCGACAATCCTTGCGGATTGTAAAAAAAGTTACGGATAGAGGAATTTAACGTGAAGTTACATATCGCCCTATTGTCGGCCTGTGTCGTGATCGGAGCTGCGGCGTGCGGGTGCGCAAAGCAGGACTTTAGCGACTCGAATTCTGCGGATAAGACTTCCGCCGGCCAATCTGGATCTGCTGGCGCTGCCGGCGGTAAGCCTGCGCCAGTCTTCACATCGGTGACGACGCACGCCAGGCCTAAGCCGGGAATGGCTGGCGCCGGTGGCGCTCCCCCCGTTATCGGTGGCGACGCCTCCGGAAACGCCACAGGTCAGTAAGCACTGGGCTAGTAATTTGTTTGCCGCCCCTTCTCTGGAAAATAACCTCTTCCAGAGAAGGGGCGATTTTTTGTTTTGTTCACGCCAACTCGATCGGCGCGAACGCCGCCGAGCCCACCCCAACGCGCGCGGCCGAAGTCCTCAGCTTCGCCGCGAACCTCTACAAATAATGAAACTCTGCTCTCCTATCATGCCCTCAAAGGGCGTGAAAGGAGAGTGTTTCGTCTCCAACCAGAGAACGGACGTCGGGAAGATATCTTCCCGACGTCCATTCTCTGGTTACCGTTTCTCAGACTTCCGTTACGGCATTAATGGACTTCATAATCATAAGAGGAATCGCAGCACAAAAAAATGCTGAAATTAGCAGGATTCCCGGCAGGATCAGAATAACTGTGCAACTGTCGCTACGCTCATCATGTATCGATGCGCCATGACATTGTGTAGTAAGCCATAAAGCCACGGGCCAAATCAGTAAATAAACTTTACCGTTTAGGCATTCACTTCGGCGATCGGAACTTCAATTTTGGCCATGTATTACCCTCAACGCTCCCACTCCCTAATTCACGTTATCATGTGGACAAATAATAAACATCCCACATGTGTGTTCCGGCTGTAGTATTTCAGAGTTGTCTCTGAATCGAAAGTGGAATGATATGCTGAACCGGCCAAACTCAGTTCCTGTGATCGCAATGATTGTCATCGTCGCTTTCGCGAACTCACTTGTGCGAATCCCGCCTACCTTCGCTGAGCCTCCGACAGCGCCCTTCGTTCATTTGTCTCCTGGGGAATCAGGGCAATTCCAAAACGCACTGGATGCGCTGGCGAAACAAGCACATGTGGCGTTTGTCGCGGAGGGCGCCCCACTGGCGCCCAAGCTTACCGGCGCCGCCATCCCCGACCTAAAGACGGAGGCGCCTCTCGACGAGGTCGTTTCTAAGATCGCCGGCGCCTATGATTACAATTCGCAGCGCCGTGGCGATGTCTTTGTCCTCACGAAGCGTTATACGAAGAGCCAGGATCTGCCGTGCGTCACGCTGAAGGAGTGCCGACAGGCGGCCGATACCTTGTCCACGATCCTGAACACGTTCAGTCCCAAACTCGCCACTTCTGTCTATGCCAGTAGACCTAACGGGGAACGGGATGTCGTCTACAGTTTTTTTCAATCACTCTCTCCAGCACAGTTGGAGGCGGTGCAAAATAAGAAGTTATCCTACGGAAGCTTATCCCCCACGCAGCAGGCCCTCATTCAGAAATTCTTCCTTTTCCAATACGTTCAGATGCCTTCTTTGAAGGTGCAGGATGCGATTTCTCATTTACATTACGCCCACAAGTCCACAGTCACGGCCAAAGATAAGCAGGGTTACTCCGGACTCTTCATGGAGGTTCCCAACCTGATTGGCGGTTCCTCTCTCGTGCTGCTTCCATTGACGGAAAGTCAGACGCCGCTGAACCAAAAACAGCCCAGCATGCTTCGAGATATACCGACGACCGCCGATCCCAACCCTTCGAAAGCGACAACTCTGGGGAGTATCGTCGCCGATCTCAAGCCGGTGAAGGAAAAAGCGCCGGGGGTAGACGAAGTGCTGGAGGATAAGCCTGTCACGGTCGCAGGAATTGATAATGTGGACTCGATGTCAATCTTGGACGCCTTGTCTGTACTCTACAGGCTTGACCTGCTGCAAGCAACCACCTGGGAGAAGGCTCGGTTAAAGCCGCATCACATCAACGCCCCACGCAGCCTGAAGGAAATGGACACGGCAATATGGGCCGCCATTCCCGTCTCCTATCTGCGCGCCCTGCATATGGATGGTGATGCGCCGAGTCCTGACAAGTCAAGCGTAAACGCCGCTAAACCGACGGATGACGGACAGCCAAACTCAGATGCTGTCGCGACTCCGGATATCCAGGCTTTGATGCACGCACAGGAACTACCAACGCAAATAAAACAAGCGGCAAACAATTACCTGCTGTTAGCGATTCAGCCGCAGCTCAAAAACGAGGGATTGGCGGCGCGTATTCCGGTCTCGACCCTTGATAACAGTGCTCAGGCGGCGTTAGGGCTTTCTTTGATGACGGACCTCATCCGAACACTGCAATTGGGTTTCAGTGGATTTCCGCATCAAAATGTCCTCAACTGTTTGGATAATATGGATGAGACGATCATCTACTCCACTCCTGGTGAGGAGGCGCGGATCAACAATCAAAACATCCCATCCATTTATTTGGAAGGAACGGATCCGACCACTAAAGAACACGTAGGGCTGGGCGGTGTCCGTTATTTTGGCCACCACTGATTCGTCTAAAGTGGGCCCGTTTGTTAAGACAACAGAGGGTTTTTTAAAATTATTACGCCCGGCATTTTGCCGGGCTTTTTTTATATCTCCCATACATACGTCTCTGACCTAGATTCAGGCTTAAGCGGCAACTGTAAAGATGCTGTGATGTCTTTGAGAGAACTTGCAGGCAATGGTCAAAGTTCTTTGACCGTTTCTTGAAGTCCCCCCAGTACAATGTAAGCGAACAAGAACGATCTTTGTCGCCATTGCCGCCGACGCCGTTTTTTCCATCGGTATAAGGAATGCGTCATGACCGGCCCTAATCAACCTCGCCCTTTTGTCGTCATCGAATTGCCTCGGCTGGACCGATCTGGTGGAGCGCCTCAGTATGACGAGACCCCGCAGCTGCGCCAGAGCAAGCGCGGCGCGCCTTCCAAACTGCGCCGGCGGGACGTCGCTGAGACGAACGCGGCGGAAGCGGCGCCGTCTCGTGTTCGCCTCCTGCCGGGAATGTCGCCGACGCGGCGTTCCCAGCGGTAAACTGTTTCCATGATGAAAATAAATGCGATTGTCGCAATGGCGATGCTGTCGGCGGCGAGTTTCGTTTGTGCAAGTGGGTGGGCGTCGGCTCAGTCCACGTCCCAGATTGTGTGTCACGGCGCGAGTATTTCGTCAGGCCAGAATGCTTCCAAGGGGCAGTATACGGCCACCGGGACGACGTACGAGGCCACACTTGCTGCGAAGCTTGGCGATGGCTGGAAGGTGACGAACGTGGGGCATCCGGGCTGGACGATCGATCAGCTCGACAAGGCCGCGCCGGGCGAGGTCGATTCGCTTTACGATCCAAAGCTTTCCGAGAACGTGCTGATTATTCTGGCGGGCACCAATAACCTGAACGGCTACCATCAAAGTGCGGAAACGACATTCGCGAAGATGGAAGCGTACTGCAAGGCGCGGAAGGCCGCGCATCCCTGGAAGATTTTAGTGGTCACCCTGCCAATGTCGGGAAAAATGGATGAGGGCTTCAAGCCGGATCTGGACGCGGCGTTTGTTCGGTACGCCGGTCTGGTCCGAAGGAACTGGCGGCAGTTCGCCGACGGTGTGGTCGATATTCAGGCCGATCCACGCTTTGGAGCACCGGGCGCCGAGTTTGACAGCCGCTATTTCCATCCGCGAGATCATACGCATTTGACGGACGCCGGCTACGAAATCGTCGGACGGACCGCGGCGAAGGCCGTCACAAAGCTTGTCAGCCGGCCGCTTGCGCCGAGTAAGAATTCGCAAGTGAAAGATAGCAAACGATGAACGAGGCGCCCGCGAAGACCGTGGTCTTTGAAGATATTATTGAAGCGCGCGCGCGGATCGCGGGCGCCGTGTATTACTCGCCATGCCCACACTCCGTCCCACTTTCAGAAGTGACGGGCGCCGATATCTACTGTAAACTCGATTATTTGCAGCGGACCGGCAGCTTCAAAGAACGCGGTGCGCGCAATGCCCTGATGCAGCTCACCCCGGAGCAGCGCGTGCTGGGCGTGGTGGCCGCGTCGGCGGGCAATCATGCCCTTGGCCTCGCCTACCATGGACAGCTGCTCGGGATCACGGTCAATGTCGTGATGCCGAAGTTCGCGCCGCTGGTCAAAGTCAGCACGTGCCGCCGGCTGGGCGCGAACGTAATTTTATTTGGCGACGACTTCACCCAGGCGCGGGACAAGGCGATGGAGATGTCGCGGACCGAGGGCAAAACCTATGTCCCTGGGTTCGATGACGCCGCAATCGTCGCCGGTCAGGGAACGATGGGTCTGGAGATTTTGGAGCAAGTCCCGGACGTTGACGCTATCGTCGTTCCCATCGGCGGGGCCGGGCTGATCGCCGGGATCGCGCTGGCAGTCAAGACCCTTCGGCCGGAAGTGCGGATCATCGGGGTGGAGCCGGTCAACTCCCCCTCGTTCGCCGCTGCGATGGCGGCGGGCCATACCGTCGCGGTCCCTTCCAAGGCGACGGTAGCCGACGGCCTGGCGGTCCCGGAGCTGGGCGCCCTGCCGTTCGAGATCGCGCGCCATCTCGTGGATGAAGTCGTGAGCGTGACCGAAGATGAGCTGGCGCTGGCGATCCTGCGCCTCGCGGAGCTGGAAAAGGCCGTTGTGGAGGGCGCGGGATCGGCGCCGCTCGCGGCGTGTCTCGCTCAGAAAATCCCGTGGATCCTTGGGAAAAAAGTGGTGCTGACGCTGTGCGGCGGCAATATCGATCCCAGCGTGCTCTGCCGTGTGATCGAAAAGGGACTTGTCGCGGACGGACGCTTATGCCGGTTTACAGCCTCGATCAGCGATAAGCCGGGCGGGCTGTCCGAATTTACGGCCTTGGTGGCGTCCTCGGGCGCCAGCGTCAAGGAGATCACGCACGAGCGCGCTTTTGCAGGCGGCGACGTGTCGGCGGTGCAGGTGCTGTGTGTTGTGGAGACACAGGACCGGGAGCACATTCGCAGACTGTACAATCTGCTGCGCGAAAAAGGCGTCGTGTTCTACCAGCCCCGGCTGGAGCAGGACTCATCCACATGCGGCGAATAATGGGGCGCCGGGCGTCAGAAAGAATACGATGAATATCCTATTTTGCTCCGACGGTTTCAGTACCGGACGCCGCGCGCTGAGCGATGCGCTTCCGGGACACAACGTGCTGAGCTGCCGCGCGAGCGAGATTAAAGAATCGCTGGTGGATGTGGATGTACTTGTTCCCGGCGTCTCGATCATCGACCGAGAGGTAATGGAGGCGGGCCGGTTCGGGATGATCCATCAGTTTGGGCGCGGACTGGACGGCGTTGATATTCCGGCCGCCACGGAGAACGGGGTCTGGGTCGCGAACGTTCCCGCCGGCGAGTTCGGCAACGCCGACAGCGTCGCCGAGCACGCCGTGATGTTCATGCTCGCCCTGTCCCGAAGGCTGCCCGAGATGAAGGGCGCTTTAAATGCGCGACTCGTTTCCGAACCGTCGGGCCGCTCGCTGCTGAAAAAGACGGTTTGCATCATCGGCCTGGGCGCGATCGGCGTGGAGACCGCGCGCCGTCTGAAGTCGTTTCAGATGCGTGTGCTCGCCATTCGCCGCCAGCCGGAGCTGGGCGCCCCCGAGGACGCCGGCGTGGAAAGCGTGCACGGCATGGAAGATTTGCCGGCAATTCTGGAACAATCAGATTATGTGATCCTCTGCACGCCGTACCGTCCGGAGCTGCGCTGCCTGATCAATCGAGATACGCTATCGCACTTCAAGCCGGGTTCGTATTTGATCAATGTCGGTCGCGGAGGGCTGGTGGACGACGAGGCGCTTGCGGAAGCCCTGAACAGTGGTCATCTGGCCGGGGCCGGTCTCGACGTATTCTGGGAAGAACCCGTCGATCCGAACCATCCGCTGCTTCAGTGCAACGTGATCGCTACGCCGCATGTCGCCGGCATCACGGACACCGCGTGCGCGGCGCTCGCGACCGCGCTCGCCGAAAATATCCGCCGCTATGAACTTGGCGAGGCGCCGCAAAACGCCGCCAACGCCCCGATTTCGCCTCGGGGGCCGCTGCGCCCGCTGGCGCTGCTGTAAACTTGAGGAACGATTGGAACATGAGGAGACCGTTTTGTTAGACCAAGCCCCTGTCAAGCCGCGAGCTTCTTTGCCCAGCTCCGTCGATCCCTCTCTGGAGCGCCGGACTCTGGAGCTCGGGAAAAAACTATTGATCGACCTCCAGCGCCAGGAGCGCGGCGGCGGTCTTCAGGATAAGCTCTACGGCGCCATGATGGGGATCGCCATGGGCGGGGGCGACGTCACCAAAACGGAGATGTTCCGGTTCGTGGATGTCCTCCCAGCGCTGAAAACCCCGGAAGCTATCGCAACCCATCTCAGTGAGTATCTATTAAAACCCACCGTCACCTTGCCCGCCGGCGCGTCCTCGGCCCTGAGATTTGGGGGACGCTCCCCATTCACGCGCCGCGTGATGTCGTCCGCCGTGCAGATGGGCACGCGCATGATGGCTCGCCGCTTTATCGCCGGCGCCGACGCCCACGAAGCGATCGGCGTGGTCGAGCGGCTGCGCCGCCAGAACCTCGCCTTCACGATGGACCTGCTCGGCGAAGCCGTCACCAGTGAAGCCGAGTCGGTGGCGTATCAGCAGAAATATCTCACGCTGCTCAGCGACCTGGCGAAGCTCACGGCCCGCTGGCCCGCTCGTCCCATTTTGGAAGCCGCGCCGTTCGGCGGCGTCCCGCGCGTCAACATCTCAGTCAAGCTCTCCGCGCTCTACGCCCGTTTCGACCCGATGGCGGCGGCGGCGACCGCCGAGGCGGTGAAGGAGCGCCTGCGCCCGATCCTCACGCTCGCCCGCAAGACCGGCGCCTTCGTCAATGTCGATATGGAGCAGAACGACTTTCGGGGTATCACGCAGCGCATCTTCCAGGAAGTTCTCTGTGAGGACGAGTATCGTGACTGGTCGGATGTGGGGATCGTGATCCAGGCGTATCTGGTGCGTTCCGAGGACGATCTGGTGGCCCTGCGCGACTGGGCGATCCAGCGCGGCGCGCCCGTCTGGGTGCGTCTGGTGAAGGGCGCTTACTGGGACTACGAAACGATCGTGGCCGCCCAGCGCGGCCACAGCGTCCCTGTTTACAGGAACAAGCCGGAGACCGACGCCAACTACGAGCGCTGCGCGGCCTTCTTGATTGAAAACTGGCGCCATCTGCGTCCCGCGATCGCCTCGCACAATGTCCGGTCGGCGTCCCATGCGCTGGCGCTGGCCGAAGCCGTGAAAGCGCCCAAGGGCGCGATTGAGTTCCAGGTTCTGTACGGCATGGGCGAGCCGCTCGGCCGCTCTCTCGTCGCTCAGGGGCAGCGTGTTCGAGTCTATGTTCCCTTCGGCGAACTCCTGCCGGGCATGGCGTATCTTGTCCGCCGCCTGCTGGAGAATACCTCCAACGACTCGTTCGTGAAGAAACTGTCCGACAATGTGGATGTCGCCGCGCTGCTGGCTCCGCCGGAATCGTTCCTGAAGACCGCGCCCCCGGTGCTGAAATTGTCCGGCGCGGCCCCAGCATTCGTCAACGATCCCGAGACGGACTTCGCCGTTCCCAGCAGTCAGGAGAAGATGTTCGAGGCTCTGGAATCCGTGAAGCGTGATCTGGGCTTCACCGTCCCGGTCGTTATTGAAGGCAAGCGCGAGCAGTCGTCGGAGATCGCCGACCGCCTGGACCCGTCCGATTCAAGCCGCGTCGCCTCCCGGATGACCTGCGCGACCCTGGACCAGACCGAGCGCGCCCTGGCCGCCGCCGCTTCGGCATTCCCCGCCTGGCGCGACACGCCGCCTTCCGAGCGCGCCGCCCTGCTGCGCCGCACGGCGGCCGAGCTGGAGCGCCGCCGCTTTGAAATCGCCGCCTGGCAGGTCTACGAAGTCGGTAAGCCCTGGCGCGAAGCCGATGCCGACATCGCCGAAGCGATCGACTTCTGCGTATACTACGCCGATGAGATGGAGCGCATGACAGAGCCGCGCCGCCGCGATATCCCCGGTGAGTGGAACCACTACATCTATGATGGGCGCGGCCCCGCCGTGATCATCGCCCCATGGAATTTCCCGCTGGCGATCCTCACCGGCATGGCCGTCGCCGCGATCGTCACCGGCAACCCCGTGATCCTGAAGCCCGCCGAGCAATCGGCTCGCGTCGGCTATTTCCTGATGGAGGCGCTCGAAGCCGCCGGCGCCCCGGCGGGCGTCGCGAGCTTCCTGCCCGGGATCGGCGAGACGATAGGCCCGGTCCTGGTCAGCGATCCGCGCATCGCCCTGATCGCCTTTACCGGTTCAAAAGACGTCGGCCTGTCCATCATCAAGGCGGCCGCCGAGACGCCGCCCGGACAGCGTGAGATCAAGCGCGTGATCGCCGAGCTCGGCGGCAAGAACGCGATTATTGTGGATGAAGACGCGGACCTGGACGAAGCCGTCCTCGGTGTCCTCGCCTCGACGACGGGCTTCTCCGGCCAGAAGTGCTCCGCCTGCTCGCGTGTGATCGTGGTCGGCTCCGCCTGGGAAGCATTTCAGTCTCGTCTTGCGGACGCCGTCAAGAGTATTCGGGTCGGTCCCGCCGAAGACCCGGCGACAACAATGGGGCCAGTCGTGGACGAATCCTCCCAAGTGCGTGTCCAAAAGTACATCGCCATTGGGAACAGCGAAGCCCGTCTCCTGGCCCAAGCTGACGTCCCTACCCATCTGGAAGGCAAGGGCAACTACGTCCCTGCCGCCGTCTTCTATGACTGCTCACCCGATGGCCGCCTCTGCCGCGAAGAGATCTTCGGCCCCGTCCTCGCTGTGATGCGCACCCCAACCCTGGACGAAGCTCTGAAGCTCGCCGGCGATTCGCCCTACGCCCTCTCCGGCGGCTTCTACTCGCGCTCCCCAGCGAACATCGAGCGCATCCGCCGCGAGTTCCGTGTCGGCAACCTTTACATCAACCGCAAGATCACCGGCGCCCTCGTCGACCGCCAGCCCTTCGGCGGCGCCGCGATGTCCGGCGTTGGTTCGAAGGCAGGCGGCCCGGACTACTTGCTGCAATTTGTCGTGCCCCGGACGATTACCGAATCGGTGATGCGGCGCGGGTTTGCGCCGGCGACGGAGTAGAGCTGGCCTTACGGCTGCGGCGTGGAAAATTAGAATAGGCGGCGATTGAAGAAGCCGACGCGTAAAGATAGCCGGCGAATAAATTCGCGCCTAGAAGTGCACGATGTGTCCCTCCGGACACTCCAGAAACGTGGTCGATTACGTTCCGATCTGGAGTCCACGGAGGTGGACATCGTGCACTTTTAGACGCGAATTTATTCGCCGGCTATCTTGTTTGGATGTCTCTAAGGTTCCTACTTCACCCCCACCTCCGCCACAAACGCCAGATCCGGGTCGCCGCGCCGCGCCATCGTCGCGCACAGCGTCTTCAAGCTCGGCGCAATCTTCTTCACGGATTTCTTCCCATTCACCACAAACGTTACTGGTTTGTCAAACGACACCAAGCGGCTGTCCAGCAGTACACTGCCCGATACCACGTGCGCCGCATCGAGATCCCCTGCATTTATTTTTGTCGAATTCGCGGTCGCTGGAGAGACAATCTCGAATGCGCTAACGGTAATCTGGTTGTCTTTACACGTCGCGTCAATCTCTTTATTCTTACCAGGATCGTTGGCGTGCAGCCAGAAGAAGTCGCGGATAACGTCGTCGGTCATCAGCCAGGTCAGCTTGCGCGGGGCGGTGTTCCGAACGGCGTAGGCCATGTCGGCGATCTTGTCGCGGTCGGGCAGGCCGCTATGCTCGACGCCTTCCATGATCTGAACGCCGACGGGGAATGCGTCATGCTCATTTCCGCGCACGGCGTTAACATCATCGATAAACTTATGCGTTCGGTCCAGGCGTCCATAGGCGTTGTCGAGGCCGGCGGCCATGACGGTGAAGACGGTGTTGCGCAGGGTTTGCGGAACAGTCTCGCCGTCGGTGACGGCGCCTGCCGAGGCGTGAATCGCGGCGAACAGGTCCGGCTCCTTGGGACCGATCGCGTAAGCGCCGTAGCCGCCGTGTGAGTAGCCCATGATGTAGACTTTGTTCGGGTCCACATCACCGAAAAGCAAGAACTGCTGACGGAGGTTGGCGACCAGGGGATAGACGTAGTTGTCGTAGAAGCCGTTCCAGGTGTCGTTGGGCGCGCGCAGGGCGAGCAGGAGGTAGCCGCCCGCCGCTTCGGGATGATCCTTGTAGTGGGTTTTCATGATCTCCCACTGGCTGTCGTTCATCTCCTTGGGGCCGCTGCCGCCGCCGTGCATGGCGATATAGAGGCCCCATCCGTTCGCAGGCTTTGTTCCGACTTCGCGCATGGTGTACGGGCTGAGATACTCACCGAATGTCGCCTGGTTTGCGTCGTAGTCGTGCTTCATGGTCGCATGAATCGGCGCGGCTTTATAAGCGTCCCAAGTGAGCGCACGCACGGCCGGCTCGTTGTCTTTCAGCGCGGCGTCCAGCGCTTTGGGGAACTCCCAGGCGGCCTGCTTGTCCGCCGGCGCGGCGAAGTAATCGGCGAGCGCCGCCTTGAGCTGAGCCGTCACGGCGGCGTTTAGCGGCTTGACGGCGGGCGTCGCCTCCAGCCGGATCTCAGACTTCTCTTCGGGCTCGTCGCTGGTCACAAATGGGTGATAGGTCGTCTTTCCTGCGAAAGCGACAGCGATCTCATAGGAGTGCTTACGCGGGACATCAAACGTGAGATAGTTGTTGCGGTCGGCGGTCTCGCCCAGGCTCTTGCCGGTCCAGACGGCGGCGCCGTTCGTGATATCGCGCATCGTGACATCGGCAACGGCGCGCCTGCCTTTGGGGTCCAGCACCGAGAGGATCACGCGCGTCTTGTCTGCGGCGACGGGAACCGTGGGCGTCGCCGCCGCGTAGCGCGACGTGACGTTCACGGCCTGTACCCATTTGATCTCCCGTCCCCATACCAACGGGAAGGGCAAGCCTGTCTTCTGGAAGCTGCTCGCGTAGATCGCGTGTTCCGGCGAAGTCGCCGTCGCCTGCGCGGCGTCGCCGACAAACCAGCCGTGGTCCAATCCCTTTTCATCCGGCTCCGCCGCGCCGGTGAAGCGCCACTTAGCCCCATCCCAAACTTCTACCCAGGTGTGGTTGCCGCGATTGTTCGCCCACAACGGCGTTCCCACCACACGCGCCGGCACGCCGACCGCGCGGCAGGCGTCCACGAGCAGAATCGACAATCCCGAGCACGTCGCCTTGCCGCTCGCCATCGTTTCCGTCGGCGCCTGATCGGGCCGGTTACGCTCCGTCGAGTATTTCACCTTTACCAGCGGGAATAGTTTCTGATTGATCATCTGCGCCGCGTCGCCCGGCGTTTTGGCGCTTACGACTAGCGGCGCGGACAGACCGATCAGACGCTTCCGAGAACCGTCACGCGCCTCATTGAGACTGGCGTAAGGCAGCACATCGTTCAAAAAAACTTGCTTGGGGATCTGAGCCTTCCAGGGCGACGCATTCCAAGCATGGTACGCCAGCGCGACATTCTCCAGCAGAAACTTCGCCGACAGCGTTTGCAGATCCGTCTGCGGCATATTCGCGATCAGAAACTGCATCCCCTCCCGCTGCGCGGCTGGCGTCTGGTTCAGCGCCGCCACCAATTCCGTCTTATTTTTCCCCGCATGCGCGAGCGACTGGGTTACGGCAGGCGACCACCAGGACGCGTGCGCGGCGGCGCGTTTCGGAGCGGCGGCGTGCGCGGGGGCGATGACGGCGCCGGCGAGTAAGAGCGCGGCGGCAGGTATATAGGATGGCTTTTTGCGTGGAGATTTCATGGCAGGGTTATCCTCCGTCATGAAGAGCCGGCGGTTGAAACCGCGCCTGCAAGAGCGCGAAAGTCCCCCTGCGGGGACTACATTATCCTTGACGATACTGTCTACAATACGCGCGTTGTTCAGACAATATCGTTCTTGATGATGTAACCCACGCAGGTGGGTTTCGGCGCTCTTGCAGGCGCGGTTTCAACCGCCGGCCTCTTCGAGTTTACTGATCAAATTCGCGTTTTGCTTTGCGAGTTTACTTCTCTTCCAGTATCTCGATCCCATTGATCTTGGCGTTCTGATCCGGGCTGCCCGCCGAGGCTGAGATCCGAACTCGGATCTTGCCGTCAGCGTCCGGAGCGATCCCCGTGAATTCCTTGACCAGCGCTTTGTTGCCGCCGACTTCCTTGAAGATGTCCAGGTTTGTCAGCACGGCCTGATCGTTGATGTGGATGTCTTCCACACGCTCGCCGGCGCCGCTGTCGAAGATCTCCGAGAAGTGCAGGCGAACGGTGTACTTACGGTCCTTGGGGACGACGTAGGTGTAGGTGAAGTCCTGTGCGTAGCGCTCGGCTTGATAGATACCCGCCGGACCGGCGTTCGGCGCGCTGGTGTCGATCTGGGCGTTGTTATCGGCGTTGGTCGAACCTTCGGTCATGTTCGGGTCGGACACGAAATTGCCGATGGCGTCATCGCTGCCGGCGGCGACACGGATCGGCAGGGTCAGCGCCGCAAGACTTGTGGTCGCGGGCGCGGGCAGGGGGGCGTAGGCGAAGCCCGCCGGCATGCCCGACGGGGGGCGAGCCGCCGCCGCCGTTCCCCATTTTGTGTTGGGATTCGGACCCATTGTCAGGCGCAGCGTTCCGCCGGCGGCGAGTTCATCCTGCGTGATGTACGTCTTCGCCAGGGGCTTGCCGTTCAGGGTCGCTGATTGGATGTAGACGTTGGTCGGTGAGTTCTTGTCGGCGATCACCGTGAACTTATGCCCCTTGTAATGCGCGTTGTCGAGCTGCAGGGTCGCCTTGCTGACCATGGGGCTGCCGATAACGTAGACGCCGCCGACCGGGTTGGCGGGATAGAAGCCCATGGCGCTGAAGACATACCAGGCGGACATCTGGCCGCAGTCGTTGTTGCCGCACTGGCCTTCGGGTGTGTCGTTGTAGAGCGTGGTCATGATGTCGCGGACGCGCGCCTGGGTCTTCCAGGGCTCGCCGGCGTAGTTGTACATGTACGCGACATGGTGGACCGGTTCGTTGCCATGCGCATATTGCCCAATGAGGCCGGTGATGTCTGGGATATTGGCCAGCACGTCGGACTTTTCATTGAACAGGGTGTCCAGCTTCTGCACGAACGGCGCGTCGCCGCCCATGATGCTGATGTGGCCGGGGATATCCTGCATCGTCGTCCACGAGTACTGCCAGGCGTTCGCCTCGGTGTAGTCGGCCCACACAAGCTGCTTGGGATTGAATGGGCGCCGCCAGGAGCCGTCGGCCTTGCGTCCGCGCATAAAGCCTGTGCTGCTCTCGAAGACGTTGCGGTAGTTCGCCGCGCGCTTCAGGAACAGCTGCTCGTCTTCTTTGTGGCCGAGCGCGCCGGCCATTTGCGCGATGCACCAGTCGTCGTAGGCGTATTCCAATGTTCGGGAAACCGACTGCTTCTGGCCGCCGCCCGCCGAAAGCACGTAGCCGTACTGCTTGTACTCGTCCAGGCCGTTGCGATCGCGCATCGCGGTGTCGCGCAGCGCCTGGTAGACCGCTTCGGCGTCGTAGCCGCGCAGACCCTTCAAATAAGCGTCCACGATTACGGGCGCCGAGTGGTAGCCGATCATCGTGCCGGTCTCGTTTTCCCAGAGCGGCCAGATCGGGATCGACTTGCGGCCCCACTGCTGGTACTCCGCGAGCAGGCTTTGCACGATGTCCGGCACGCGGTCCGGCTGCAAAATGGTCAGCAGCGGGTTCTGCGCCCGGAAGGTGTCCCACAGCGACAGCGTCGTGTAGTTCTGGAACTTCGCGTCCGTGTGGACCTGATGATCCAGGCCGCGATAGGAGAGGTCGGCGTCGTTATAATGGACCGGGGCCAGATACGATTCGTAAAGGTTCGTGTAGAAGGTGCTGCGGATATGCGGATCGGGCGTCTCGATCTGCACGGCGCCGAGCGCCTCGCTCCACTGCTTCTGCGCGGCGGCGCGGGTGACGTCGAAATCGAAGCCGGGGATTTCGGCGGCGAGGTTTTTACGTGCGCCCTCAACGCCGGTCGCGGAGATGCCGACCTTGACCAGAATCTGATCGTGGTTTGCAGTTCCGTAATCGACAAACGCCTTCACTTCCTTATCTTCCGCCGTGCTGGTTCCGGCGGCGAGGCGCTGACCGCCCTTTTCAATGCCGTACGAGTTGAATGGGCGGGAGAATTGCATCACGAAGTAGACGGCGCGGCGGCCGCCCCAGCCGCTGGAGATGCGCGAACCGCTGATGGTCGTGTTGTTCTCCACGTTGACCGATGTCGTAATCGGGCTGCTGCCGACTCCATGCGCCAGATCTAAAACGATGTGCGCATTTGTCGACTCGGGGAACGTGTACTGGTGCAGTCCGCAGTGGTCCGTCGCGGTCAGCTCCGCCGTGACCTGTGGATCTTTCAGGAAAACTTTGTAATAGCCGGGCTTCGCGATCTCCTGAGAGTGAGAAAAGCTCGACGAATAGCCGCTGCCGGGCGTCCCCGCGTCGAGGCGCACGGGGCCGACAGTCGGCATCAGCAGGATGTCGCCGAGGCCGCCAACGCCGGTTCCGGAAAGATGCGTGTGGCTGAAGCCTAAAATCGACGAATCCGAATAGTGGTATCCAGAGCTTCCGTCCCACCCCTGCAGCGGGGTGTCCGGGCTAAGCTGCACCATGCCGAAGGGGATGGTGGCGCCGGGATAGGTATGCCCATGCCCGGCGGTCCCGACCAGCGTGCTGACGCTGTCGATCGGCGAGGGTGCGGCGGTCGCGGCTCGCGAGGGCGATGCGGCGATGCAGAGCAGTGCGGCGAGAGTCAGTCCGGGCAGTCCGTGTTTACGGGCGAGGGGATGCATTTTCATGATTTTCCGTCTTTGAGACGGCGACTCCTTACGTCTTTTTCGAACGGCGCTACGGCGGCAGGGCGAAAAGCTTCGGAACGGGCGTCTGCATTGACGGCGGTTTTGAGAGACTGGCGGGAAAATGGCGGATGTCAGCGGCGGCGCCTCCTCGCAATCCTAACTCCCGTAGCATACCCTAGTACGCTCAAAGCACCGTCAAAAGTTCACAGGAAATAAAAAGCACTACTGTTGATTTTTCAGGCGATAGTAGATGTGAAGACGCCAACCTGCGGCAAAAAGCCGTCAACGACCGGGAGTAAAAATATGGATGATCGCCTTTTAACGGAAATTGAACGACAGCGCAAGTATTTAAACCGCTTGCCATCGGATTTTACATATCCGCTCTTTAATGCAAAGCAAGCGATCCAGTCGCAACGAGCGAGTGGGTATCGAGATACTGCCTCCGCTGGCCGCGAGATCGTGGACAACGCCATTGAGGCTGGAGCACATCAAATACATATTGTCTTGGATACGGAAAAAGAAGGCAACTTGAAGGGGTCAGTAAGGGCAGTTGCCTTCATCGATGATGGCCCAGGGATGCTACCCCAAATGGCGCGTTATGCAATGAGTTGGGGAGGAGGAAGTCATTTTGACGATCCTTCTTTCATTGGCCGATTTGGATTCGGACTGCCTAATGCTTCCATCAACCAGACCAAAACAACGGCGGTTTACACGCGAACGGATGGGCAAAATGGCTTTACGAAAGTATGGCTGAATATAGATGATTATAATGAATACGGCATGCAGACAATCCATGAGCCTGAAGAGGATGTTGAATTGCCGAAATTTGTACAATCGTATCTTAGCCGTAATCATATTACGCTTAATCACGGGACGGTCGTTGTTTGGGATAAACCGGATCGACTTTCATTTCGCAAAGTAGCAAGCCTTAAAGAGCATCTCATTAATGACTTTGGCGTGACCTATCGCTATTTATTAGCGACGGATAAAAGAGATCGACTAAATGACTTTGAATTGATAATTGAGGGAACGAGGGTCTCGCCTGTCGACCCACTGTTCTTACTTCCGGAAGGACGTTACTATCTTCCAGAAGAAGATGGGGGAGCCCATCTTGCTTACGAACATTCCATACCAGTGAAATACGTTCGTAATCATGAAAGCGGCGAGCGTCATTTGAGAAGAGTGGAAGAGCTCAGTGAGATAGACAGAAGTGACGATGAAGCCATCGCCTTTGGAATAATTCTAGTTAAAGTATCTCGTTTCCCACATAACTTTATCCAAGGTAGGAATGTAAAAGATAAGGATATAACCGACGCAAACCGCCGCTTTGAGATTCGCAAAACGCGCCGTGGGATGTCGTTCGTACGTGCTGGACGAGAAATACAAACCTTTGACGCATTTCCTCGCAAATCGAAGGATGAAGGGGAAGGGCTTGGCTCTTGGCCAGCCTTGCTCGCCTACGCATATCATTGGGGAATACAAATTGACTTCCAACCTGAGCTTGATGATGTATTTGGTATTACCAATGATAAACAGAGCGTACGCCCAACAGAGGATTTCTGGAGGATCTTAGCCGAGGAAAACATTGACGATGTTCTGCGCGCTCAACAGAGCAAACTGCAAGATGAAGCAGATATGCGTCGTAGAATTCAACTCGATATTTCAACGATTTCATTGCGCCCCACGCGCGCCGAAGAAGCTGCCCGGGATGCGGATGCTGCCGAAGGGCGTCCTCCTCAAATCCCCCAATACGAGAGGGACACGGTGCGAGATCGGTTTGATGCTCGTGTTAGCAAAGAAGCTGAACGGACACAGAAGCCATTGGAAGAGGTGCGGCAAGCTTTACTAGCTGAAGCAAAACGGAAGCCGTATCAGATCGTTTATGAAGACTCTAAGCACGGCCCATTTTATGAGCCGGAGTGGGGAGATCCGGGACAAATTCATGTCAAGCTTAATCGTAGTCACCCTTTTTACGCAGAAATATACAGCAAAATAGTGAGCCTCAACGGCGGCGATGAAATTAAGGATGGTATTGATATTCTTTTGCTGACGCTTGCACGTGCGGAACTCACTTCTGAGGATAAAGACATGCGTGACTGGTATGAAGCGCAACGGGAAGATCGCTGGAGTCCATATCTGAAACGTGCGATCAAAAACTTGCAGCAACGGCGCCAACATGGGACGACTACCGAAGGACAAAACGAGTCTCTGGATGAGAATGGGGAAGTCGTTATCTAATATCACACAAAGCAAGCGGTTCCGATTGCCAGATTTGAAAATAATTTAAAAAAAAACTGCACCGCTTGCTTGGTTTTTGGGGATAGTATATATAGTGAGGACGGTGCAGATCCGGTCAAAGCGCCGGCAAGGACCCCTGTGTCACCTGCAACGGCTTCACTCGGTGTCAATTTTGATGCCCGGCAAATTGCCGTTGCTTGTGATACAGGAGAAATTATGTCTCGCACCGTCCGTATTTCCGCGTCCAGTTCGGACGCCGTTCTACTTGTTGCTTTCCTTGATGGCGACAATCTTGCCCGTGAACTCTTCGTCCAGCGTTTTCACGCAAAGTTCGTGAAGTTAATCGGGTCAACTTTGGCGTCGGATTTGGGAGCGCGTGGCCTGGCTGAAGACGCCGTCCAGCGTTTCTGGGTTTTGCTTCTGGCCAAATCCCCTTCTTATTTCACTTTAGGCGGAGCCGAAGTGACGACACATTTGCGCCGTCTTCTGTTGACCGCCGCTCGTGATGTCCGCGCTGACTACAAAGGCACGTTCGCGCCGCGTAAGACGAAGGTGCCGATAACTCTCAATGGAAATACCGTTTCACCGGCTCAAGCCATGGAGGCCGCCTCAACGGAAAAGTCGTGGCGACCAGATTTATCCCTCGAAGGGATTGTTCCCGAACTCATTCCTGACGAAAAAGACGAAATCAAACGTTTTTTATCGAAAGCTGATGCGGAATTGCGTCTCCAAAACATCGCTTTGACTGCTAAACGTCCCATCCCGCAGGTGCTAAACCTCGTATACTACGATGGAATGCAACTCACGGAGGCCACCCGCGTTTATCATATACATCACGCAACGTTCCGGCGTCGCATGCAAAGCTACAATCTGCGCACTGGCGCGACGGCGTTCTGACTGTTGTAACTTGGGGGCAGATATTTGTATATCTGCCCCCAAGTTGTGTCTGAAGCGGTGTCATTAAGAGAAGATACTTAACCCTCGCCGGCAGGAAATCGCGGTGCCGAAGGCGTAACATGCAGCGAAGATTGGCCGCGCAATCCGCATTCCTCAGGAGGCGTCGATGATTCAAGATGTGGACGAAACGCTGAGCCGGCTTCTCGCGGGGGAGCTGGTGAAGATCCCCGGATGTCCGGTGCGCAGCGCCGAGCAGATTACCTTTGACTCACCCCAGGTAGCGGAGGCGACGCTCGATGGGGAAGCGCACGTCAACTTATTCCTGCGTGACGTGCGTGAGAACATGGAGCGGCGTGAAGAGGGGTTCTACCGGGTCACCCAGCGCGCGGACAAGTCCGTCGGCGTGCGCCGTCCGCCGGTGCATTTCGATCTGTCCTATCTCATCACGGTTTACGCCGGCGACGATCCTCTCGCCGAGCACCGCCTGCTTTCCAATGTCCTGGGGGTGCTTCTGCGCTGTTCGCCCGTTCCCGAGCAGTGGCTGGCGGGCACGCTCACCGGCAAAGGACCCAATACGCTTCCGACAGAAGTCGCCCTGCCCGAACACGCCGTGGGAGTAGACCTGCCCGGAATGTGGCAGGCGCTGGGAGGGAAGATGCGCGCCGCCCTTTCGCTCCTCGTGACCTATCCCTTCGATCCCTTCGAAACCAAGTGGACGATTGCCGTCCGCGAGGCCGTGCTGGGAATGGGGCAGGGAACAATGTCGGAAGGCCCCGCGCAGCCGCGCGATCTTTCCGAAATCCGCGTCAGCGCGGCGGGGGTTGTGCTGCGGCAGGACACGGAAACACCAATTTCCGGGGTTGAGATCCGAATAGATGGGTATCCTCAAGCCATTGAGACTGACGGCAACGGTTTTTTCTGGGTTTCGAATCTCACTCCCGGCGTGCACAATCTCCATTTCACAAAATATGGTTATCGTCCGCACGAAGCGGATGTCGTCAGTCCTCCCGGCGGCTCCCCCTTTCAGCTAGAGCCGGCCGTCATCGCCATGCGCGCCATTGATGATTCCTCTCAGAGTGCGCCGGCGTGAGTTCATTCTCAGCGTCATTTTCCTTACCTGGTAATTTTACGGAGGAATATTAGTGTTCGCTAACGAACTACGCGCCATTCAGGAAGCCACGGCCTGGAGCATTATGTATCTGCTCCCAATTTGTTAGCCCGCTTCGTAAGACGCCGCCGATCACAAAAGTTCGCACTTTCATTCGAACCATAACATCCGATTTCAGAGTACTTGTCTGAGTTCTACTTCGCTAGCGACGCGCCGTATCCATTTCGAGAAAGGGAGCACCGCCCATGCCAGAGTATCTTGCGCCAGGAGTCTTCGTTGAGGAAATCGACAGCGGCAGCAAGCCGATTGAGGGCGTCGGGATCAACACCGCCGCGTTCATCGGTTACGCCAAGAGCGGCGACTACAACAAGCCCACCTTCATCACCAACTGGTCTCAGTTTTCCCAAATCTTCGGCGAAGAAGAAAACGCCCTCACCACCGCGCTCGTCAAAGAATTAAAGACGACCGTGGCGGATGTCCGGGCCGCCAAAAAGGCGTCTCGCAAAAGCTGGATGGAGTACGCCAATCAGGCGATCATCCAGGGAATTACTGCCAAAAAGACGACGGTGACGTCGTGGCAGGACTTCCTGCGCGCCTATCAGATCCCCCAGGGGAGCCTCCCGTATCGTGATGGCGCTTATCTCGCCCATGCCGTGCGCGGCTACTATGACAACGGCGGCGGACGCGCCTATATCATCCGCGTCGCGCATCCCGACGATATCGCGGCCTTGTCATACAAGCTGGACGGCGTCGGCGCCGCTCCGGCTGAAACCAAGATCGGCGCCGCCAAGCCCGCGCAGGTCACGGTCGGCCCCTATCTTCTCACGGCTTCCAAGCCCGGCGCCGCCGGCAACGACATCAAGGTCGAAGTCGAGCATGTCGGTGACGGCAATGAGTTCAAGATCAAGATCAGCCAGGGCGATCTGACCGAGCTGTTCCCCGAAAGCGGCAAGCCGCTCACCCCGGACACTGCGGCGCAGGCGCTCGGCAAGTCCAAGCTCGTCAAGGTCGAAGTCGCGCCCAAGGTCGCGCTGGAGCGCCCCGAGCCGAAGCTGTTCGTGATGGCGGAAGGCATTGATCCAGCGAACCTCCCCGTCGCCTCCACGACCACGGCGCTCGCGGCGTCGGGCTCCCCCTTCACCAATGGCCTCGCCAACCTCAAGGCCGACGACTTCATCGGCGATGAGGCGCAGCGTACGGGTATCGGCGGCCTCATGCCGCTGGAAGGCGTCAACTTCGTCGCCATTCCCGACTTGATGGCCGGCCTGTTCCAGCGCGTCGAAACGCCGGGCGGTGTCGGACAGGAAGTGACGGTCTTCGACGAAGCCAAGAAGCAAAGCATTCTGGACGCCCAGTGCGCATTGGTCGCTCACTGCGAGCGCGTCGGCTATCGCATGGCCATTCTGGATCCGATCCCCGGTCTGACCCCGTTGGAGATGAACTCCACGACGATGGGCACGGCGTATAACTGCGACCATGGCCAGGGCGCGATCTACTATCCATGGATCAAGATCTCCGACCCGGTGCGCCGAGGCCAGCAGATGTTCTGCCCGCCGTCGGGACACATCGCAGGCGTTTGGGCGCGCGTCGGCGTCGAGCGCGGCGTTCACAAGGCGCCGGCCAATGAAGCGCTGATGGGCGCGGTTGGCCTGGAAGTCGAAGTCACCAAGGGCGAGCAAGAGCTACTGAATCCGAACGGGATCAACTGCATCCGGGCGTTCTCCGGCCGGGGCATTCGAGTTTGGGGCGCGCGCACCCTCGCGACTGTCGGTAACCCTTCCTGGAAGTATGTCAACGTCCGCCGCCTCTTCAACTACCTGGAAGAGTCCATGGAGCGCAGCATGCAGTGGGTCGTCTTCGAGCCCAACGACCAGGATCTCTGGGGCCGCGTCCGCCGCAACATCTCCGCCTTCCTCTTTACCGAGTGGAAAGAAGGCAAGCTGTTCGGGTCCGTGCCGCAGGAAGCATTCTATGTGAAGTGCGACTCGGAAACTAACCCGCAGGAGATGATCGATCTGGGGCGGCTTTACGTCGAGATCGGCGTCAACCCGGTCAAACCCGCCGAGTTCGTGATTATTCGCATGGGTCAGTGGTCCGACGGCGGCAGCTTGGCCGAAGTTTAAAACGTCCATTGGACCCTCTCATGAAAGGAACGATTTCATATGGCCGAAGCAATCGGCGCACTGCGCTGGTATCTGGAAATTGACGGATTGACGGAAGGCATCTTCCGCGAAGTGACCGGTCTCGATTCCGAGACCGAAGTGATCGAGCATCGGGTGACCGGCAAGGGCGGGAATCTGATCGTCCAGAAGATCCCCGGCGCGCTCAAATGGTCCAATATCGTGATGAAACGCGGCGTCACCGACGACCGCAAGCTGCACGATTGGCGACACCAAATTGAGCTGGGGAAGATCGAAACCAATCGCAAGAACGGGACGATCACCTGCTACAAGCCCGACATGACCCCGATTGCGAAGTACACCTTCGTCCGCGCGTGGCCATGCAAGTGGGTGGGCCCGTCGCTGGACGCCACCAAGAACGAACTGGCGATCGAAGAGCTGACCCTGGCCCACGAAGGACTGGAGCGCCAGTCTTAAAACACAGCGTTTCTGTGTAAGACCTGAATAACCTATGAGCACGAAGACAGCGGGACTACAGACCGAGTTCGAATTCACCCTGCCGCGCGGCTATGTCGGCCCCGACGGCGTGCTGCACCGCAAGGGCCGGATGCGATTGGCGACCGCGATGGACGAGATCGCGCCCCTGCGCGATCCGCGCGTCAAGGCCAACCAGGCGTACCTGGTGATTATCCTTCTGGCGCGCGTCATCACGCAGCTCGGCACGGTCGAGGTGATCGAGACCGGGGTGATCGAGAACTTGTTCTCGGCGGACCTGACCTACCTGCAGAATCTCTACCGGCGCATCAACGAGCTGGAGCCGGACGAGGAGGCGACGGACGACTCGGGGGAATAGTCCGCTACCCCTTAGAGGCGCTGTATGAGGAGGTAGCGTATGTCGCCTATCACTTCCACTGGCCGCTCGGCGATATCCTCGGCCTCGAGCACGCCGAGCGCCATAAGTGGGTGGCGGAGATCAGCAAAATCAACCAGCGGCTGACGGGCGGGGATTAGAGGACGTGAACGTCGCCACAAGGGGATTTCCGGCCCCAGCCCCCAATCCTGGGGAGCAGATCATATCGCCGAAGGCGTGATGTGTCAGATGGCCGTTTGTCGAAATCGCGACGCGTCAGATGGCCAGCGAATGAATTCGCGGCTAAAAGTACAGTCACCCGCCTGCGCGGGTTCAGACCAAGCGCCGCAGGCGCATATTAACGTGCCGTTGGCTCCGAAGTCCACGCAGGTGGACGGCTGTACTTTTAGCCGCGAATTCATTCGCCAGGCTCTTACGGGAGCAGTGCGGTGAACATCGGACAGACATCGATATTCCAGCCGCAGCGCCTCGCCGTGAACACGGCGGGGCGGGGCGCGGCCGCGCTGGCGGCGCGGCTGACGAGCCGTCCGGGCGCGTCAATCCTGCCAACGCGTCCGCCGATCGGGCGGGCGGCGCTTGGTTCGCTGGGCCTGTCGCGCTTTTTGATGCGCGCCTTTTTGACGCGTGTCGGCGGGCGTCCGCTGCGGTTCCTGCGACGTCCGGCGATGGTCTTCTACCGAAGGCGCTTTGCGGCGGCGTTTGAGGATTCGCCCGAGACCATGGGGCTGGCGCGAAGGGCGTCCTCGGCCCGCTCCGCTCTCAGCGTCGCCGCCGTGGTCCAGCGCCAGACGGTCTTTAAGACCCAGACGGTCACGCCGGCCAGTCAGACGGAGCGATCCGTCGGCATTGGCGTGAAGCGTACTCCGGAACGTATCGCTGCTTCAAAAGCGGCGTCGGCTACTCGCGATGCTGGAGCAGCGGCCTCGCATCTCGCCGCGCGGAAGCCGGCGTCGGGCGGCAAAGCCGAACGGCGATCGGGCGGTATATTCAGCGCTGCGTTTACGAACGGCGGTGCGGGCGTCGCCGTTAGCGCCGCATTACCGAACAGCAGCGCGGGCGGCCTGTTCAGTATCTCGTCCACGAACAGCAGCACAGCTCTGGCGCGGTCGATAGAAGCCCGGCGGCGCTCGCAGGACGTGCGGCGCTTGCTGATGTCGCGTGGCGCAGCGTCTCTGGCATCGGCTGAAAGAAGCCCCACGCTTCGCGGCATGGCGGCTCAGCGGTCGGCTGGACAGAAGGCGCGCGTGGCGTCGTTTGAATCTCGGCTTGAAATTCGAAGAGCGTTCGTTGCGGCGACGCAGGCGCGTTTTCTGAAGAGTTCTCAACTGGATCGTGATCTGGGGGCGTCGGGTGGCCTGCTATCTTTGCAGCGCAATGCCGATGAGCGATACGCTCTTTTGGTGACGGCCCGCGCGATTTCTGCGGCGAGTGTTTTACGGCGCCAGCGCGCTTTAAATACGCCTTTTGCTTTGCCCATCGGCCGCGAGCGGGAGCGTTCGTTTGGGAGTGTGGCTGCCGCCTCGCGCATTGCTCGAAGCAGAGCGGTGTTCTCGGCGGCGTCTGGAGTGAGAGCTGCATTAGGCGTACAAATTGCGGGAGCCGTGCAGCGGGCTCGCTTGATGCGAGCGATGCAGATATCGGCGCTGTCTGGCCGTATTTCCAGAGCGTTCCTGGAGCGGAGCCTCGCTAGCGCGGGTCGGATGATGCAGATGCTGTCCAGTGCTCCGAGTGAAGTCATCCGATGGCGTCAGGGGCTAGGGGCGACAAGCTCCGTGGCTGGAAAGCGTTTGGCCCTGGGGGCAGCTTCGGGTTTGCGTCGCCGCCCGTCAAATGTCGATCGGAAGATGGATTCGGAATCGTCTCGCCCGTGGTCGACAATGTCTGTCTCGGAAATTGCTTCTCGGAGGGAGGCGAGCCGAGGGCAAGCGGCCTGGGAGCGCGGCAGGCGTTCCGGTCATCCCGTCGCGGTTGCGGCGAGATCGGCTTGGCGGCCGAGCCGCCGACGAGAAAGTTTCGCGAACGCCGCCACAAGCCTGCGTTCACGCAATCGATTTCTGACCAATGTGGAATGGCGCTCGGCAGACGGAGCATGGTCGCCGCTTGGGAGCATGTCTCCGTATCGTGTCCCGGTTGAGTTGGAAGCGCTGCAAGGCGCCCGACTGAACGTCGATTTGGGATTGGCGCGAAAGTCGGAGACCAGTTCTGCGCGCCGAACAGACATCGACAATGAGCCCGAGGCCTTGCGTGCGAATTTAAAGCGGCGCGGCGGCGGGGGCGTGACGCTGGACTCGGGGCTTCGGTCCCGGCTAGGACGGTTTGTGGGCTTCGACCCCGGCGCGGCGCGGCTGCATTTGGGAAGCGTGGCGGCGGAGGCGGCGCGGCGATTGCGGGCGGAAGCGTTCACCATCGGGCATGATGTATTTTTTGCCGAGGGACGCTACGATCCGGCCTCCGCCAAAGGTCTGAGCCTGATCGCGCACGAATTGACGCATGTGCGGCAGCAGACGGCGGCCTTGGCGCCGCAAGTCCGATACTGGACGCCGCAGGGCGGTGACGCGATGGAGCGGGAGGCGCAGCGGTCGGCGGCGGCGGTTCAGGCGGAGGCCGCCGAGGCGCCGCCGACTTCACGCGGACTGCCGATCCAGCGGGAGCCGCCGCCGCCGAAACCGTCGATGGAGTTCGCGCTTCCCGCGCCTGCCCCCGTGGCGGGAATGCCGGAGCCATCGCAGACGGCGACGGAGGAGCGCGGCGCGAAGCCGACGCCGAATGTGCAGCAGCCTGACGCCCGCGCGGTCGCGGACCGCGTTTACGATTTGATGCGACAGGAAGTGATTTTAGGCCGTATGCGCGGCCTGCAGAGCGCGAGGAGATAGTAAGATGGCTCGTCCCGCAGTAATGTCATCCGCAGCTGGCGGTTCCGGCGGCGCGCCCGCCGAGAAGACGCGCGCCTCGGACTGCCATCTTGGTCTGCGCTTCTGGGTGCAGCTGGGGCAGGTCGAGATCGCGGGCTTTCGCGAATGCACCGGGTTTAGCGCGCAGACCGAGGTGTTCGAGTACGCCGAGGGCGGCCTGAACACCTATATGCACAAGCTGCCGGTGCGCGTGAAGTACAGCAACATCGTGCTGAAGCGCGGGCTGGACGAAGGCCAGGATCTGTACCGCTGGTATATGAAGGCAATCAACGGCCAGATCAAGCGCCAGAACATCTCCATTATCGTGTACGGCCCCACCGGCACGGAAGTCCGGCGCTGGGATCTGCAAAAAGCATATCCGTGCAAGTGGACGGGACCTGATTTGAAGACGGACGCCGGCGCGGTCGCCGTGGAATCCGTCGAGATCGCATTTGAAGGCATCGTGCCTTCCCAATAGAATTACTCATGGCGCAAGCGGCTCCTCTACAACCAGGACGAGGGCAGACGACGATCCTCCGATTCCTCGGCGATCTGCGACGCCTCCGCGCGCCCGGCGCGTCCAAGCGCGCCGCAAACGCGCCCGCCCCCGGACGAGTCGGCCGCTCCGTGGAGCGTCTGGCCCGGCGTATCCAAACCGGCGCGTCGCAGACCCGGACGCCCGCAGGTTCCGTCAGCACGGCGGCGGGAAATCAAACGCCGATGCGCATCTTTCAGCCTCAAGCGCTGGCGCCCTTTGCATCTCCCGCAGCATCGCCGCCCGACTCAGTGACGAACGAGGCCAATCCCGTTTTGCCCTCCACGTCTGACACAGAGATTTGGAAAGCCGTGTCCGCCTCCAATCTTTCACCCGCAGCCGTTCCAAGTTATCTGTTGGCTGCGCCCACGCCGTCTGCCGCAGCGCAAACCTCGCCGCGCGGATCGCTCGCCGACCACGTACAAATGCGCCGTGAAATCGATATTTCCACCGTCGTCCCTTTCTCTCATCGACAAACAGAGAGTGGGGCGGCGCAGAGGGTGATCGCGGAGCAGGACGCCGCCCCGGTTGATCTGAATTTGACCCTTTCCCGCGCCCCGATCCCGACTGTTTCCTGGCTCGGCGTCGCCGCGCCGGCGCCGCCGATCGCCGAATCCAGCGCCTCGCCCCGCGCCGGTATGCCTCCCGCGTCCACGCCGTCGATGCCGCCCCTGGCGCCGCGCTTCTCCTCCATGCCCGCCGACGCCATGGCGCGATCCAGGGCGCCATCGCCCCTGCCGACTGCCGAGATCATGCGTCAGCCGCTTCCCGAAGCGCCGCCCGCCGTGACCCCGCCGCCCGTGCGCGAAGAACGCGCCGGCGCGATCCCAGTAAGCGAGGGAGCATTCGTCGCCGATTTTGACGCTCGTTCAATTTCCAGGGTCGTGGAGCAGCCATTAGCCGCGCCAAGATCCGAAAAGAGCAACCTGAGTAACGCCGCTGAAGAAAAGCCGGACAAGCCCATCTCGGAAGAGAGAGGCTCTTTGACGCCGCCGGCGATGACCCTGGCGGCATCTCCGCCCGCCCCAGCGGCCAGTCGTGCGGTTCCCGATGTGATTGCGCCGCCCGTCGAGCCATCCATTCCATACACGCCGGAGCCGGCCGCACCAACCTCAGAAGCGATTTCGTTCGATGCTCCCATCCTGCGTGATATTCGCATCGTGGACCATGTGATGCGTACGCTGCCGCGTCTGTCGCAGGGCGCGCCCATCGGGTCGCTTTCGCGCAGCCCATTTGTCCCCGCAGCGCTGTCCATGCTTGGAAACGTCGAACGTCGATCACACCCGGGCGAATTGGCGCCCGCCTTGCATAGTCCTCCGGTATATCGCCAGGATTTCACCCATTCCGCGCCTGAAGCCGTCATGCCGGCCGCGCCCGCCCCGGCGCGCTTGACGAGCGCACCGGCCAGAAGCGCCGCTGCCCTCGCCTCACCGTCATACGACGGCTTTGTGACGGAGCGGCCGACTCTGCGCGCCCGCGCGGTCATGCCGGCCGCGCGCGGGGCAATGGATACCCGTGTGGCTCCCGAGATGCCGCTGCCGCCCCGAGACCGGACCGCCGCCGCAGCGAGCGCGGGAACTCTGATCCAGCGCTCGGATGAAGGAAGCGATCCGGCGGGGGAGGGTGGCTCCGCACCCAGCCCCGCCGCGCCCCAGGAAACCGTGGCGCACACGGCGGAGCCGGGAAGCGGCGGCGCCAACGAGGTCAATTTGCTGGCGAACGAAGTGTGGTCGCTGCTGCGGCGACGGCTGGCGTATGAGGCGGAGCGGATGGGGCGTTAAACGCTCTACCCACCCCGGCCTTCGGCCACCCCTCCCGGGTTCCACCCACCCCGGCGCTTCGCGCCACCCCTCCCGCAACGGGAAGGGTTTGGAAGAACTGTTCTGACGCAAGCC
>NZ_JBDSQY010000243.1:0-18395 GCF_039929585.1 Capsulimonas sp. | reverse complement strand
GGAAGCGATTAGCGCTTCGCCAAGCAGCGCCGTTCGCGCCACGGAAATCGCCTCATTCATGGCGGCCGAAGAAATCGGCTCGCCCACGATTTTACCAAAGGTAATCAAGGCGCGGACATGCCAGTCGGCGTCATTGTGCTGCGATTCCCAGGCATCCGCTGGCTCGGGCGAACTTGGAATCGCCAGTTTCGGCATGGCCAAGGGGGCGCCCGGCGTCGCTGGTTCATCATCCACACGCGGACGCATTGAGCGTAGTTTGCGCTCAATACGCTCTCTCGCCGCGAGATATTCGGAGTTGTCGGTGACGGGACCGAGCGACGCCTGAACGAGGGCGTCGCGATACTCCTGGCAGGCGCGAATAAAAAACTCATCCGTCGTTTCTTGGAAATTCATCGATCTCTCATGGCTTGGGAAGGGAAGGCTAAGGCGTAAAGAACTTATCCGGCGGCGTCTGCCCGATGTAGAACTGCTCCAGGCGCATGGCTTTGACGTGACCGTCCATGAACGTGAGGTTGGCGCGATCTGTGTGGCGCGCGGAGGGACGGGCGTCGGCGGTGTCGCCAGGATTGATCTCGCTGCTGGGGGCAGTCAGCTTGTAGGCGTTCTGGCGCGGCGTCTTCAGATCGTTTGGATCGGTCTCGGAGCCAACGCCAAGTTCACCGAGCATGATTGTGTCAGTAGGCGTTTGGAAGGCCGCCAGCGACTGGGTCGGTAAATGGTCGTCGTCCTCGAAGTCGGGAAAGGCGATTTCGTTGAGGCCGTAGGAGTTCAGCGTGGAAACAGAATCCGAAGGGCAGAGACGGATCTTGTCGTTTTTCAGATACGAATTGATCAGGTCCGGCCAGAGGACGCCGCCGTCGGTGGATGTGGGCGGCAGGAACTCGTCATTGTCCTGAGCGTACATCAGTATGCCCAGGCCCAGCTGGCGCTCGTTAGACTGGCAGCTGGCCTGCCGCGCCTTTTCGCGCGCCTTCGCGAATACGGGAAACAAAATCGCCGCGAGGATCGAAATGATGGCGATCACGACGAGCAGTTCAATCAAGGTGAATGCATGGGCCATGCGCGGCGATTTTGTCTTCATATCCTATTCTATCAAATCACCTGCAATCGCGCAACTGTGAAAAGTGGATTAATGCTTCTCTTGCGACACTGGCTTCAGAAGTTTTTCATCTTTGAGTGGTAAGGTAACATCACATCATGCGAATTTTACTGATTGAGGACGAAGGGCCGATCGCCGAGGTGATCGCGCTGGGACTGGAGCAGGCCGGCTACACGGTCGAGACGGCCGATGACGGCCGGCGCGGCCTGGAGATGGCCCAGGAAGGGATCTACGCGCTGATCGTCCTGGACTTGATGCTGCCGGGGATGGATGGCTGGACGATCTGCAAGACGCTTCGTGAAGAGCGCAATGCGACGCCGATCCTTATGCTGACGGCGCGCGACGCCGTTCAGGACCGGGTGCGCGGCCTGGAGATGGGCGCCGACGATTATCTGCCCAAGCCCTTCGACTTCAGCGAGTTGATCGCCCGCGTCCAGGCCCTCTTGAGACGCGATCGCATGCACAAGGCGCGCACCATCCGCATCGCCGATCTGGAGATCGACACCCGCCTGCGTCGCGTCACGCGCGCCGGCGTGGAGATTACGCTGACGCCGCGCGAGTACGCGCTGCTGGAGGCGCTGGCCGGGCACGAAGGCCAGGTCTTGACGCGCGATCTGATTTTAGAGCAGGTCTGGCAGGACGAAGAGAGCCTCTCCAACACCGTCGACGTGTATGTCGGGCTTCTTCGCCGCAAATTGCACTCGGGGCATGCCGACAAATTGATCCATACCGTGCACGGCGTTGGTTACACCCTGCGCGCTCCCCGTCCTGAGGACACCCCATGACGACGTCCCGACCCCGCTTTTCCCTGAACTCGGTGCGCGTGCGCATCACGCTTTGGAACGTCGGGATCCTGGCGTTCGTGCTGATCGTGCTTGGCGCCGTTTTTATGTTCTCGTTCCGCGCCAATGTCGCCGCCGCCGTGGATCAAGGGCTCCTGAAAAGAGTGCTCTGGGCGCAGGGGTTCTTCGCCCATGCGACTCCCGAGGAAACGGCCAATGTTCTAGCGGGACGAAACCCACATCCACCGCGCTTTGATCGGCGTCCCGCTTCGCAGGATAAGCAGCCGAAGCGTCCCGCGGGGCCGGGCGATGGCCCGGGCGATGAAAAATTTGGCGAGATGCGGCCGCGCTTCTTCGGAATGGACATGAAGCCGCTGTCGCACGGCTCCGCGCTCTGGGATCGCGCGGGATTTGAGCGCGCCACACAAGGCTACTCTGTCTATACTACCGTACATGCCAGCGACGGCGACACACGCGTGTATTCCGCTCCCCTGACGCAGGACGGCAAGGTTCTCGCCGTGGTGCAATGCGCGAATTCGCTCGCTCATCTGCAAGGGGAGCAGGCCCGTATGCAGCGGATCTTGATGACCTTGATCCCATTCGTCCTCCTGATCGCCGGCCTTGGCGGCGCGTTTCTGACGGATCGCGCTCTGCGCCCGGTCCGTGAGATCGCGCACGCCGCGAACAAGATCGAAGCCGAAAAGCTGTCCCAGCGTCTGCCGGTGATCGGACACGATGAGTTCACGGAGATCGCCGAAGCGTTCAACGGCCTGCTCGGGCGGCTGGAAACGGCGTTTGAGCGCCAGGAGCAGGCGTTCCAGCAGCAGCAGCGCTTCACCGCCGACGCTTCCCACGAACTGCGCACACCGCTGACGATCATCAAGGCGAATACGAGCCTGGCGCTGACAAGCTCGCGGACGGAAGAGCAGCTTCGCAAGACCCTGCAAACCGTGGACAGCGCCGCCGACCGCATGAATCGGATCGTCCAGGATTTGCTGCTTCTCGCCCGATCCGACGCCGGTCAGCTCAGTTACGATCTACGGCCAGTCGCGCTCGCCGAAATCGTTGAACAGGCGCTGCCGGCTGTCCAGGGCGCCAATCACGCGCCTGTCTCCGTACGTCTCAACCCGCCCGACGCCCTGGTTTGCGGCCAGCCCGACGCCCTCGTCCGGCTCCTCAGCAACCTTCTTGAAAACGCGGCCCGCTACACTCCCCAGGACGGACAAATCACCGTGTCCTCCGAGGTCCACGGCGGTTCTATCGTCGTCATTGTCTCCGATACCGGCGAAGGCATCGCGCCCGAGCATCTCCCCCACGTCACCGAACGCTTCTACCGCGCCGAAGCCGCCCGCTCCCGCGCCCACGGCGGCACCGGCCTCGGCCTCGCCATCTGCCAAAGCATCGTCGACCTGCACCACGGCGATCTCACGGTGGACAGCACGCCCGGCGTGGGTACTACTGTTCGTGTGACGCTGCCGAGCGCGTGAACAGCCAAAATAGAAGTAGGATTACGCTTAACATCACGTTTTCATTAATTGTTCCCCGGTTATAAAAACCGGGTCTGGGAAGCGCTCCGCGCTAACCGTCCGTGCCGGACGGACAAATATTCGTGATCGAATGGTGAAGCGTCAAACGACGATGGAGATGGATCGATGGTTTTGGCGAAACGTAATACGATCAGTGTTTATTTGCATCTGGTATGGGCCACATATGAGCGGCATCCGATTGTGACTGACGCCTTGGAGGATGACATCATTCGGTGCATACACGAGGAATGTGCCCGTCAAAAGTGTGATGTCCTGGCAGTCGGAACCATGCCGGATCACGTTCATCTTGCTGTCTCTTTTCCAGCGACGACAACGATTGCGCAATTGATGAAGCAGGTCAAAGGCGTGTCTTCCGCGTTTGCCAGAGACGCAACTGCGAATGGGGATTTCTTTGGCTGGCAGGAAGGCTATGGGGCATTCAGTTTTAGCCCCTCCCATCGCGAACGTGTCGTGGAATATATCCACAACCAAAAACAGCATCACGCCGCCAACACGATTTGGATGCACGCCGAAAAGTTCGGGCTGGATAACCAAGAAGATTGATCCCGGCAACGACACCACATTTGTCCGTCCGGCACGGACGGTTAGCGCGAAGCGCTTCCCAGACCCGGTTTTTATAACCGGGGAATTCTTACCACGGCGTTTTTTGATCGAACGCCCGGCGTGGGGACGAGTGTTCGTGTGACGCTGCCGAGCGCGTGAACGGCCAAAATTGCATCGATTGCAATCATCTTCATGATTTCACAAGTTTTTCATTTTTGGGGAGTAGACTCAAAAGCAGAGGAAGACAAACGTGAAACGACTCCCGATGATTATCGCGCTGGTGCTGATTGTGGCGTGTGCGGTGTTCGTGACCGCGAAGCTGCGCGGATCGAGCCCGGACCAGCAGGTGAAGTACAAAGTGGCGGCCGTGGAGACAGGGGCCGTCAAGAAGACGATCTCGGCGACGGGGACGCTTCAGCCCTGGTCCACGGTCGATATCAAATCGAAGGCCGGCGGACGGGTCAATCAATTGCTGGTGGATGTCGGCTCGGTGGTCAAGGCCAACCAGGTGCTGGCGAAGATTGATCCGTCGGATACGCAGCTTGCGGTGAATACAGCGCAGGCGCAGATGGACAGCGCCATCGTCAAAACGCAGCAGGCGGCGAAGACTTACGGCCTTCAGGTGACGCAAAGCCAGATCGCGATCCAGGACTCACGGGCGGCGCTGCTGGCGTCCCAGGCCAACCGGCAGTCCGCCGTGGCAAAGCTCGCCGACGCCCGCAGTCAGGCAACGGCGCAGCCGAGCCAGACGGCCGCGACCATCGCGCAGGCCAGGGCGAACCTGGATCAGGCGATCAAGGCGCGGACCGCCCTGACCTCAACGAACCAGCAGGATGTGGCGTCGGCGCGTTCGGCGTACGATCAGGCCCTCGCCAATCAAAAGAATGCTCAGGCGGAGCTCACGCGCCAAAAGACCCTGCTGCAAAAGGGTTATGTGTCCCAGCAGTCTGCTGACGCCGCGCAGGCTGCGTACGATGTGAGTGTGGCGCAGACACAATCGGCTCAGGAAAAAACGCGGACCATCGGCGCCGAGCAGCAGGCGAATGCCCAGGCCGCCGACGCCCGGGTCGCGCAGACCAAGGCCGCGCTGCAAAGCGCGCAGGCAGGCTCCGTGGACATCGCGACCAAGCGAAACGCTGTCGCTCAGGCGCAGGCCGCCCTGGCGCAGGCCGATGCTCAGGTCAAACAATCTCAGGTCGCATTAAATCAATCGATCGCCGATCAGGCGAATAATGGGATCAAGCAGGATGACATCAAAGTCAGTCAGGCCAGCATCGCTTCCAACAAAGCGTCGCTGACCAACGCGACCACCACGCTGGATCAGACCGTCGTGCGCTCCCCAACCGACGGGATCATTCTCACGAAGTATGTCGGTCAGGGAACGATCATCACGTCCGGCCTTTCGTCGGTGGCGACGGGAACGGCGATCGTGCAGCTCGGCGACATCAGCCGCATGTATGTCAACGTCACCGTCGATGAGACGGATGTGGCGAACGTCGATCCGGGACAGGCCGTTGAGGTGGACTTTGACGCCTATCCGGGTATTCCTTTTGAAGGCAAGGTCTCGCGCATCGATCCGCTTGCGGTCGTGACCAATAACGTCACGACATTCAATGTCCGCGTCGAGATCGACAACTCCACGCCGACGTTCCGATTGCTAAAGCCCGGCATGAACGCCAACTGCCAGTTCATGATCGACGAAAAGAGTGACGTGATCGCGGTTCCCAGTGAAGCGGTCCAGTCCGACGACAATGGTTCTTACGTCCAGATCGCAACCGGCGGCAAGCCCGCTCCCGCCGATCCAACGACGGGAACGACAGTCGATCCGAATACCCTGGTCGGCGTCAAGCTGGAGAAGCGCACCGTGGAAACGGGGCTGGAAGGCGACGACGCCACCGAGGTCACCAGCGGACTGAAGCCGGGTGAGAAGATCGTGACGCAGACGATCACGCCGGCGCCTCCGGCATCGGCTACGGCCGGAACCAGCAGTCCGTTCGCGGGCGGCGGTGGTGGTCGAGGCGGCGGTGGCGGCGGACGTGGAAGAGGGTAACACCATGGCGGTCGAACAGATCCCGCCCCCAGCGGCGGCGAACACCGAAGGCGCATCGAAGATCACCTTCGGCGACAAGGGGCTGGTCAATCTCACGATGGCCCTGCGGGGCCTTGGCGCGAACAAGCTGCGTGCGTTCCTGACCATGCTGGGCGTCATCATCGGCGTCGGCGCGGTCATCATCGCGATTGCCATCGGTCAGGGCTCGCGCGCCGCCGTGGCGGCGAGCCTCCAGAAACTCGGCACCAATGTCCTGACCGTCTTTCCCGGCCAGCAGCGAACGGGCGGCGTCAGCGGGGGGCTTGGCTCATCCAACACGATGACCCTCGCCGACGCCGACGCCATTCTCAAGGACTGCCCATCCGTCTCGCGCGTTTCGCCGCAGGTCAATAAAACCGCTCAGGTGAAGTACAAGTCGAACAACACCAGCACGAGCATTTACGGCACGGGCGTCAACTATCCGGTCATCAGCAACCATGTGCTGGCGACCGGCCGATACCTCACAACGGCGGATATTCGCTCGAACGCCCGCGTGGCGATTTTGGGATCGACGGCGGCGACGAACTTGTTCGAGGGCCAGAACCCGATGAACAAGACCATTCGCATCGCAGGCCAGAGCTTCAAGGTCGTCGGGCTGTTCCAATCCAAGGGCGGCCAGGGCTTCCGCAACCCGGACGACGGCGTTTATGTCCCCGTCTCCACCGCGATGCGCCGCTTGTTCGGCCTCAAGTACATCCAGACGATCACCTGCCAGGCGCGCACGGACACGCTGATGGCCCAGGCGCAGACGGAGATCGATACGGCGATGCGCCGCCAGCACAAGATCTCTTCCGACGGAAACCCGGACTTCATCATCTTCAACCAGGCCGACCTCGCTTCGGCGCAGGACGCCCAGCAGGACACGTTCTCCTCGCTGATCACATACCTCGCCGTGGTCTCCCTGGTGGTCGGCGGTATCGGCATCATGAACATCATGCTGGTGTCGGTGACGGAGCGCACCCGCGAGATTGGCGTCCGCAAGGCGATCGGCGCCAAGCGCAAGGACATTTTGACCCAGTTCCTGCTGGAAGCGCTCTTGCTTTCGCTGGTCGGCGGCCTGCTCGGTGTCGCGATGGGCATCGGCGGCGCGCAGTTGGTCCAGATCAAAAACGGCTGGACAATTGTGATCCAGCCCCAGACCGTCCTGCTCGCGTTCAGCTTCTCCGCCGTCGTCGGCGTGTTCTTCGGGTTCTACCCGGCGTTCAAAGCTTCGCAAATGAACCCGATCGAGGCGTTAAGATACGAATAAACGAGTTTTTATCAACCCAAGGAGCAATCGTATGAAAGCAACATTCAAGCAGATCATCCCCCTGGCGGCGCTGCTCGCCCTCAGCACAACGGCGTTCGCGCAGGGACCGGGCGGGGGCGGCTTCGGCGGCCCGGGCGGCGGCGGTTTCCAAATGTCTCCCGAAGCAATGGCGAAGATGCAGGCGTGGCGCAAGTGGCGTGATTCGCATAAGAACATCGGCGCGGTGGGCCGCAGCGTGCGCGCGATCAGTGAATTGGAGCAGGATCCGCGCACGAAGCTGACGAAACCACAGGCCAAGACGGTGCTCACGGTTCTCAAAAGCTGGCGCGCCAAACCGGTCATGACCGACGCGCAGGCGCGCAAAGTCAATCAGCAGCTGACTGCGACCCTCTCCATCCCGCAGCTTAAGAAGCTGGCGACGATGTCGGCGGATCGACGCGGCGGCCCGGGGGGAGGCGGTGGACGCCCTGGTGGCGGAGGTCCTGGCGGCGGCGGCGGATTTGGCGGCGGACGTCCGGGTGGTGGTCCTGGCGGCGGCGGCCCGGGCGGACGTGGCGGCTTCGACCCGTCCAAGATGTCCGCGCCGCACGACTACAATCCGCTGAACCCGGCCACACTGCCCTTCGAGCGGCAGCGCCCGCGCGCCAAGCAGCAGATGGACACGCTGATCGCGACTCTGGCGGCGACTAAGTAAGCGGCCCTCACCCCCCGGCCCCCTCTCCCAATTCTGGGAGAGGGGGAGTTGGATTGAAATTGGGATTTTAGATTAAGATTTCTGAAATCCTAACCCAAAAAACTCTGGCTCCCCTTCTCCCAGAATTGGGAGATGGGGTTGGGGGATGAGGGCCAGGAACTGAGGGCTAACCCTCGAACACAGACGGAGCAAGGCATGGACTACCCACTCATCGAAACAAACGACCTGGTCAAAACGTATGTCATGGAGGCGATGGAAGTCCATGCCCTGCGTCGCGTCAGCCTCACCATCGGGCGCGGCGAGTTTGTCGCGATCATGGGGCCTTCGGGATCGGGCAAGTCGACCTTTATGAACATGGTCGGCTGTCTGGATAAGCCTTCGGGCGGGTCGTACAAATTGGACGGAATTGAAGTCTCGGGTCTCAGCGACGATCAGCTTGCGGAGATCCGCGCCCGAAAGATCGGCTTTGTTTTTCAGACGTTTAACCTGCTGGCGCGCACATCCGCGCTGCAAAATGTCGAACTGCCGCTCTTTTACACCGGGGCGCGGAACCGGGAGCAGATTGCGCGAAACTGCCTGCGTCAGGTAGGATTGGAAAGCCGCATGGGGCATACCCCCGCGCAGCTTTCCGGAGGCCAGCAGCAGCGCGTCGCCATCGCCCGCGCGCTCGTCAACGATCCGCCCGTGATGATGGCTGATGAACCCACCGGAGCGCTGGACACGCGCACCGGCGAGGAGATCATGGCGATCTTCCAGCGACTGCACCGCGAGGGCAAAACGATCGTCGTCGTGACCCACGAGCAGGATATCGCCGATCATGCGCAGCGCATTATTCGATTTAAAGACGGCCACGTGATCAGCGATACGCCCGTTGCAAATCCGATTGACGCCAACGAAGCGCTGGCCCGGATGGCGCCGCCCGAAGAAGAATTTATGGATACGCCGGTGGCGACGGCGCACGAGAATTGAGAATACCTATGACGCACCGTTTCGTTTCTTTCGGCGCCGTGCTGGCGGTCCTGGCGGCCGTGGCCCCCGCCGCACTTGGGCAGGTTGTTCCCGTCGCGCCCAAGACGCTGCCGACACCTTTGACATTGCAGCAGGCGATCTCGATCGCGCTGGCGCACCAGCCGCAGCAATATATCTCCAAGGACCAGATCACCCAGGCGTCCGGACGAAAGCTCCAGGCGCAATCTCAGTACTATCCCACCGTCACCCCCAGTTACAGCTTTCAGAACAACACGCAAAGCACCTTCGGCGGAACGTCGCGCACCTTCACGACGACCGATGGAACGACGGGGAGCACCACCGGCGGTACAACAGGGACGACGACGGGCGGAACAACGGGAACGACGACCGGCGGAACAACCGGGACCACCACTGGGGGAACTACGGGCACGACCACGGGTGGGACCACCGGCACGACCTTTACCACCAACTCCAGCACTTATACCACGACACGCGGCGGCGGGCTGACCATCAATCTCAGCCAATCGCTGTACGATGGCGGCGCCCGTGAGGCCAGCAATGCTCAGGCGCGCCGCGCCGTGGATGCAGCTAAGTACAACGACGTCAACACGCGCCAGTCGACGATTTTGAACGCGACCCAGGCCTACTATCAGCTGCTGCTCGCGCAGGATTTAGTCAAGGTGTCCGAGTCCCAGGTGGCGCGCTTTCAGCAAACTGTGGATGTGACCAAGGCGCAGATCGACGCCGGGGCCACCGCCGCCAAGGATATTTACCAGGCGCAGGCGGATCTCGCCAACGCGCAGGTGACGCTGCTGCAGAATCAAAACCAGATCGTCACGTCCAGCGCCGCGCTGAAGAACGCTTTGGGAGTGGATACCAGCGACCCGGTGGTGCTCGCCCCGATCTCGGAAGGCGGCGCGCTTCCGCCTGCTCCCACGCCCGAGGCCAATCCTCTCATCCTAGAGGATGCGCTCAAGACAGCCTACGACAACCGTCCCGACCTGCGCCAGCAGGCGGCGAATGTCGAAAGCGACCGGGCTGCTTTGCAGCTCGCCAAGCGCAACGCCGGCTTCAATGTTACGAGCGACTACACCCTTTCATACCAGGCGACCAACGATGTCGGCACAAAGGGTCTCAGCACGGCGCTGACGCTGAACGGCTCATATCCCCTGTTCGACGCCGGCAACGCGCGCGGCGCGGTGCGGATCGCCCAGGCGACCTTTGACTCCGATACGAACACGCTGGAGCAGCAGCGCCAGGACATTCGCCGTGATGTCGAACAGGCTCTCTCCACGCGCAACCAAAACCTCCAGGCCGCGCAGCTGGCGCAAAGCGCCGTCACCGCCGCCCAGGTGAACTACGACGCCGTGATTGCGTCTCGCAGGGAAGGCATCGGCACGGTGCTGGATGTCACGACGGCCCAGGCGACCCTGACGCAGGCGCAAAACCAGTTCGTGACCGCCGTCTATAACTCTTATATCGCCGATGCCCAGCTGCAAAGGGCGATTGGGCGGAACGACGTCGGGGTGACGGCTCCGTAAGTGACTTATCCCCGCGCTTCGTGACCCACCCCCGGCCGAAGGCCGGGGGTGGGTTACTCGGGGGCGCGAAGCGCCGGGGTAGGTCAAGAAGGTCACTTAGAGATGAGCGAAAAGTCCTTTCGCCTTCATCTCTTTTTCATGCTTCTTTGTTATGATAGTCTCAGACCTCATTCCCTCCATGGGAAGTGACTGTATTGTCGGTATCAAGGAGACAGTGATGAACACCAATCGCGGCTCTTCGCCTCGAACCCGCCAGCGGGCGATTACTCTTGCCATCGGCGTGGCGCTGGCGGCGATCGCCGCCGCAACGCGGGCGGATGTGACCATCGTATCGGAAGTCAACGTGACGGGCGGTATGAACCGGGGTGGAGGCGGCGGCGGACGAGGATTTGGCGGCGGCGCAGGCGCGGCGCAGCAGTTCCCGAAAACCGTCAGCCTGTATTACAAGGGCGACAAGGCGCGCTCCGAAGAAAAGGGCGGCCCCGTTACCATCTATGATGCGGCGGCCGGCAAGATCTACACGCTGGATACAGCCAAAAAGACATATTACGAGCAGTCGTTGGCGGATATTGCCAGCGGCGCACAGCGCTTCGCTCGGCCGGGAGCCGAACCGCCGCCGCCCAGCAAGGTGACCCTGAAGGAAACCGGCGACACGCAGACGATTGCGGCCAAAAAGGCGGCGAAGTACTCGGTGGACGGCTCCCTGTCGTTCGGGTTCGGTGGCGGCTTTGGCGGCGGTGGGTTCGGACGTGGCGGCGGCGGTGGTTTTGGGGCTGGCGGCGGCTTTGGCGGCGGTCAGGGAAGACGCAATCGCGGTGGTGACGAAAATGGCGGCCCTCCGCCTCCTGGCGGTGACAACGGCGGACCGCCCGGAGGCGGAAACTTTGGCGGCGGACCGGGTGGGGGTGGACCTCCGGGAGGCGGCGCGGGCGATGACGGCCAGGGTGGCGGAAATCGTCGTGGGCGGCGCGCTGGCGGCGGCGGTGGCGGGTTTGGCGCGGGGATGACCCCTCCGACGACGAAAGTAACGGGCGCCCTCTGGTTCTCGGACGCCGTGACGCTGCCCGCCGGCAAAAAGGCGACGGCGCTGCCGTCGGCGCAGCTGGCCGCGGCCGGCGCTCCCGGCTTGACGCAGCCGCTGACGGAGATGCTCAACAAGCAGGGAAAGCTGCCGCTGCGCAGCGAAATCACGACGACCATTACCTTCCCGGCGCGTCCAAACCCGAATGACGACGGCGGCGCGCCGCCGGCGCCGATGGAGATCAAGACCGTGACGACCTCGGTGGTCAAATCGATTTCGTCCAAGGTGCTGGGCGCTGCGCTGTTCGCCGTACCGGCCGGCTACAAAAAAGTCGATCCTCCGGCGCGGGGCTTCGGACGTGGCGGTCGGCGTGGTCAGGGCGGCGCGGGAAATGGTCAGGGCGGGTTTGGCGGCGGCGGTGGACGGCGCGGTGGGTTCGGCGGCGGCCCGGGGCAGGACGCGGGAGGCACGCCGATGAATGGGAATGACAACGGCGGCGGTCCGCCTCCGATGAATGGCAACGATGACGGCGGCGGCTTCGGCCCTCCTCCTCCTATGGATGGGGGCGATGACGGCGGCCCACCGATGGATGGCGGAGACTTCGGCCCTCCTCCTCCCATGGACGGCGGGGATGGAGGCGAAGGTTAGTCGGCCGTTTTGCGCTCCTGCGCCTGCTCGGCGGCGTCCGCAAGCAGGCGCAGGCTTCCAAGGATTGTTTCCATCTGTTCAGACGGCAGATGGGCGGTGCAGGCGGCGATATGGTCCTCACGCGCCCGCCGCAAGTCGTCCAGAATCTCTCGGGACTTTTCCGTGGTGCCGAGCTGCACCGCGCGCCGGTCGAGCGGATCGATCTGGCGCAGCACCAGGCCGTCCTTCACCAGACGGTCCACAAGACGGGACACGCCGGGGAGGGAAAGGTCCATGTGAACCGCCACCTCACGCAGCTTCTGCCCTTCCTGCCCGGCGATAATTCGCAGGCATCGAATCTCCAGCAAAGAAAGATCCAGGAAGGTTGGCGTGGCTTCGGCGGGAGTGATGAGCAGCCTCGCCACACGCATCAGCACTTGCTGCATCTGCTCTGGAAGAGTGGCGTTTTCGCCGAAATTGGATTTGGTAGCATTTGTCATTAGCGCCCTCATTGTACAATCTTCCCTCCTCGATGTCAATAACCCGCCTTCTGGGTAGAATAAAAGCATCCGAGCAATAAGTCTGATTTGTTTCAGACAAGGCTTGATTTCTTTCCGACGCCCCTTGGAGGCAACGACAATGACTCCGCGCTCCCAGTGCTCCCTCTACCTTCTTGGCGTCCTGTTAATCTCAATTGCCGCGCCATTGGCCGCAGACCCGGTGCAAGCCTCATTCGCTGGCGTCACCCTGACATTTCCCACCACTGCTCTTGGCAAGAAATCGGTTCCTACTCAGGAAATTTGCCTGATCGACGCCACTAACGCCGCTGGAATCACTGTGCAAGCTGTGCAGGACGGTCTGAAACTCAGCAGCGGCGATGGCCGGGGCGTGACGCTGCGCTCGTTCGACGCGAAGTTTGTCCGTATTTCTTCGTCGCGCGGCGCATCATGGACACTTCGAGACAAGCGTGGACGAACGATCACTATCACCGATAAGGCGCAAAATGCGTTCCTTGTCATCAATCGCACAGATCGACCGCTCGCCATTACGGAACACACCAAAAGCCCGCGTAAGTTTTTCTCGGCTCCGCCGCATTCTCTGACGATGCTCAACAATGTGGAGTACCCTGTGACGATGGGAGAACGCGGGGGCGGCGGCAGTCGGTTTAACCTTCCAAATTCTCCCTTGCCGCTGCGTGTGATTTACTCCGACGGCGCCCAGCAGTTCCAAATGAAAACGGGCCGGACGGCGACGCATACCGATCTGGGCAAAAACGCCGCGCACTGATCTCCGGAAACGTTGACCGCCCGAGAATCGGGGTATCACGGACATTATGAAGATTGCTTACTTTGACTGCTTCTCCGGCGTCAGCGGAGATATGACGCTGGCGGCGCTGCTGGCGTGCGGCGCCGATGAAGGCGAGTTTCGCAGCAGATTAAGGGCGCTGAACGTCCCTGGATATGAGCTGACAATTCAGAAAGTGACGCGCGAAGGGATCGGCGCGACGGATGTGAATGTCGTTCTGATCGAAGCGGATCAGGGGCACGGACGGCATCTGTCGGATATCGCGGCGATTTTAGAAAACAGCGGGCTGCCGCCCTGGGTACGCGTGACGGCCCTCGCCGTATTCACGCGCCTGGCCGACGCCGAGGCGAAGATCCATGGAACGAGCCGGGAAGAGATCCACTTCCATGAAGTCGGCGCCGTGGACGCCATCGTGGATATCGTTGGCTCCTGTATTCTTCTGGAAATGCTCGGCGTGCAGCGCGTCGCCGTCTCCTCCATCCCGTGCGGTTATGGAGCCATTACTTGCCAGCATGGGATTATGCCCGTGCCCGCCCCCGCGACGATGGAGCTTCTGCAAGGCTTCCCCGTGCACTCCGTGGACATCAAAGGCGAACTGGTCACCCCGACCGGCGCGGCGCTGGTGACAACCCTGGCCGACCCAGAAACCGCCGGGCGCCTGCCGTCGATGCGTCTTTTGACGAATGGCTACGGCGCGGGCAAGAAGCAGTTCAAGCCCGGCATGCCCAATTTGCTGCGCGTCGTAATCGGCGAGATCGAAGAAGCCATGGGGGACGACACAGCCCCGCAAACGATCGCCGTTCTGGAAGCGAATATCGACGACCAGAGTCCGGAAGCGTTCGATCTGCTCATGGAGCGCTGCTTCGCGGTGGGCGCTCTGGATGTCTTTTTCACTCCCATTCAAATGAAGAAGAACCGGCCGGCGACGCTGCTCACCATCCTTTGTCTCCCAGGCAAAGCCGATGAACTTGCCGCCGTGATCTTCCGGGAATCCACCACCTTCGGCATTCGCCGGCGCACGCAGGATCGATATACGCTGGACCGGACATGGCGGACGGTCGTGACCCCCTACGGAGAAATCCGGCTCAAAGTGGGGGACTGGCGAGGCGAGACGATGACGGTCGCGCCGGAATACGAAGATTGCCGGCGTGCGGCGTCCGAGCACGGCGTGCCTCTCGCGCAGGTTTACAAGGCGGCGCTGCGGGACGCATGATCTTCCCGTTTTGTGCTCGCTTGCTGCGAAACCTCGAAAAATCACGCTAATCTCACCTCGCAATCACGGTCTTCTCACGATGGGATGATATCCTCTGTTCAGTAAACATTGTCCCCCCATTTCCACCAGAGGATATCATGAACCTGACGCCAAAGATGAACCGTTCGTTCGTCGCCCTGAAATTCTGCGCCGCCGCCGCGCTCTTGCTGGCGTCCGTCCTCCCCGTGCAAGCCGACGCGATGTCCGATCTTACAGCCCGCGTGGCGAAACTGGAGAACTTAGCCGCCGTTCAGCAGAACACGATTACCAATCAGCAGGTGAACATTGCCACACTTCAAAACTCAAGCATCGCGTACCAGAACGCCATCACCTCGCTGATCAACAGCGTTAACTATATCAAAGCGCACCCGACGCCTGGACCCGCAGGGCCAGCGGGCGCCGCCGGCGCGCTGACGCCGGCGCAACTGGCGATCTTTAATTTGATGTCGGTCAGCAACAAAGATCTGACCATCACCGGCAACCTGCACATCGTCAATGGCCTGGGAGCGACCAATGGCCACCCTGATACTCCTACCAATACTGGCCCCTTAACTGTCAATGGATTGGGCAATCTGATCATTGGCTACAACCTGGAGCGAGGGATCGAAATCGGCGGTTCTGCTCCAAACACTCGCGCAGGCTCGCATAACCTCATTCTGGGCGATTGCCAGAGTTATGGCGGCGTCGGCGGGATCGTCAGCGGCTACTACAATACGGTCCTCGGTTATTCCACATCAACCCTGGGCGGCCAGTACAACATGGCGCAGGGCGTATTGTCGGCAATCACCGCCGGCGAGCACAACACTGCTGCGGGACTTGCTTCGTCTGTCAGCGGCGGATTCCTCAATTCGGCCCTTGCGGACGGCTCGGCGATCATTGCTGGACGCGCCAATGAAACAAACGGAAAAAATTCCTCGATTACCGGCGGCGCATATAACACAACGTACGGCTTCTCGTCCACCATTGGCGGCGGCTTCTACAATCGAGTCCTAGGGTATGGTTCCACGGTCAGTGGGGGAGATACGAACTGGGAATACGGATTGGCTTCCGTCATCAGTGGAGGGAAGGGGATTTCCAACCTCGCCGAGTATCATTGGAGCGCTGGTGGAGTTTATAACTCGAACGGGACCGGCAAGTTCAAATTCTAAATCCGCTCTTCCCGTAAAGAGATAGGCGCCGCTTTTGTCAGGAATGACGAAGGCGGCGCTTTTTGTCAATCTGAATTCTACGGCCTCGTGGAAATCTCACGCAAATCTCACACCACAATCACGCTCTTCTCACGGTCGGGTGATATCCTCTGTTCATCAAACATTGCCCACCGATTTCGACCAAAGGATACCACGAACATGACGCCGATGATGAACCGCTCGTTCGCCACTCTGAAATTCTGCGCCGCCGCCGCTCTTCTGCTGACGATCGTCGTTCCCGCCCACGCCGACGCTCTTTCCGATCTGGCCGCCCAGGTGACTGCCCTGCAAAGCTCGGTCGCCACCTTGAAAAATACAGCCGCCGTCCAGCAGAATACGATTAACAACCAGCAGACGGCCATCGCCACGCTGCAGAACTCAAGCGTTGCTTACCAGAACGCCATCACGTCGCTGATCAGCAATATCAACTATATCAAGACGCATCCGACACCTGGACCCGCCGGGCCCGTAGGTCTGATGGGACCAGCCGGTCCGATGGGCCCGGCGGGACCCAAAGGCGCGACGGGCGTCGGCGGGGCGCTGACTCCGGCGCAGATGGCGGTCTTAAGCCTGATGTCGGCCAGCAACAAAGACCTCACCGTCACCGGCAACCTGCACATCGTCAATGGGCTGGGGGCGACCAACGGCATGCCGGGCAACCCTGGCAGCACCAGCGCGCAGATCGTCAATGGGCTCGGGAACTTGATCATTGGCTACAACCAGTTGCGGAACGTGAACGTCCCCGAAGCCGTTCCGGACATACGCGTCGGCTCACACAATTTGATCCTGGGTGACTATCAAGATTACACCAGCGTCGGCGGAATTGTCAGCGGCTCCTACAATTTTATCGGAGCCAATTCGTCCTCCGTTCTTGGCGGCCAGAACAACACTGCGGAGGGTGCGCTCTCCACGATCTTAGGCGGCCAGAACAACACCGCCCACGGCGAATCGTCGACAATCGGCGGCGGCATGGGCAATACCGCCTCTGGACCCAGCTCAGCCATCGGCGGCGGCTACCACAATGCCGCCTCTGGAGATTCATCGTCCGTGAGCGGCGGTCGATGGAATCAGGGGACAGGAAAAGTTTCCTCTGTTACCGGGGGGGAATATAACTACGCCAGCGGCGAGGCGTCGATTGTCTCTGGGGGCAATTCCAATGAGGCCAGCGGATACGCCTCGGCAGTCAGCGGAGGACAAAACAACTGGGAAACTGGAATGATGTCGGTCATCAGCGGCGGCATGGCGGTTCATGACAACGTCAAATGGCACTGGAGCGCCGGGGGCGGCTACAACACCAACAACGTCGGCAAATTCCAGTTCTAAGACGCCTGTCGTTTCTTTCTTTTCTTTCGCGGACTTTCTTTTCGCCGCAGCCCATATTAGGATAACAATGACCATGATATCGATGATGAACCGCCCATTCGCCACACTCAAATTCTGCACTGCCGTCGCGCTTCTGCTGGCGTCCGTCCTCCCCGTGCACGCCGACGCGATATCCGATCTCACGGCTCGTATGACGAAGGCGGAAAATACGGCTATCGCCCAGCAGGCCGCGATTGCGTCACTGAAGAATACCGTCACCGCACAGCAAAGCACGATCACCTATCAGCAATCGAGCATCGCCTCGCTGCAGAACTCAAGCGTTGCTTACCAGAACGCCATCACGTCACTGATCAGCAATATCAACTATATCAAGACGCATCCGACGCCTGGACCCGCCGGTCCGATGGGACCGATAGGACCGATGGGGCTGGCGGGCCTCACCGGCCCGATGGGTCTCGTGGGGCCGGCGGGTCCAATGGGACCCATCGGATCGCTGACGCCGGCCCAGCTGGCGATCTTTAATCTGATGTCGGCCAGCAACAAAGACCTGACCATCACCGGCAACCTGCACATTGTCAATGGACTGGGCGCGACGAATGGTCTGCCCAACACTCCTGAACTCACTACCAGTCAAATCTCGAACGGGCTGGGAAACCTGACCATCGGTTACAACCAAATGCGTTCGAACAGCGCCAACATCCGCACCGGCTCGCACAACTTGATTCTTGGCGACTTTCAGAGCTACAGCAGCGTCAGCGGGATCGTCGCCGGCTGGTACAACACGATCAGCGGACAAGATTCTTCAATTCTTGGGGGCTTCTTTAATAGCGCCGTTGGGAAACTTACCACGGTGAACGGCGGCAACGCCAATTATGCATGGGGAGCTGGCTCCACCATCGCGGGCGGATACGGTAATGAAACCGACGGCGCAAACTCCGCCATCAGCGGAGGAGAAAACAACTGGGAAGCCGGGGATATGTCCGTAATCAGCGGCGGCAAATTTATTCACAGCAGCGCCAAGTGGCATTGGAGCGCGGGCGGCGTCAACAACAGCTCTGGACCCGCGCAATTCCAGTACTAAAGCCTCTTCGATCCATCGCGCGCTCAGACGTTCACGATCCGATGCGCGTAACAGGCGGCGCCGAATCCGTTGTCGATATCGACAAC
>NZ_JBDSQY010000242.1:0-11397 GCF_039929585.1 Capsulimonas sp. | reverse complement strand
TCGACACCCTGACCATTGAAAGAATTTCTGTTCTTGTTCTGGAGAAGGATTCAATCGATACCGATAGCATTTCCGAATGATCATTGTCTACTATTATACATGGAATCGAACAAGGATTCAATTCAATCTCGCGCCTTCGGCACGGCGCTATCCATCTCCCCCATAAATGGGGAAGTCTTTCGCGCGATTTCGATAATATCGATGCGCGTCTGCGACTGATCTCCGTGTTTGACAAGAATACCGGGTTTCTGTCATACTAGAGAACATTTTCGTAGAGGAGAAAAGCAACGTGGCTGACAATTCGCAACCCGCCGAGCAGTATGCAGAGATATGGAAACAGCGCCACACTGCCGCGCATGTCCTGGCCCAAGCGGTCGTGGAGATGTTTCCGACTGCGAAGCTCGCGATCGGCCCGCCGATCGACGACGGCTTTTATTACGATTTCGATCTGCCCCGCACGCTGACTCCTGAGGACCTGGTTGAGGTTGCGTCGCGGATGAAGCGGATCAAGCGCGACAACCATCCCTTGGTGCGCAGCGAAAAGCCGCGCGAAGAAGCCATTGCCTGGGAAGAGGAGCGGGGACAGCCGTTCAAGGCGGAGCTGATCCACGACCTGCCCGAAGGCGAGACGATCTCGTTCTATACGCAGGGCTCGTTCACGGATCTGTGCCGTGGACCGCACGTCGAGAGTACGGGCAAAATCGGCGTGTTCAAGCTCGCCTCGGTTGCCGGCGCCTACTGGCGCGGTGATGAGAAGCGCGATCAATTGCAGCGCATCTACGGCTATCTCTTTGACACGCAGGAAGAGATGGACGCTCATCTGGCGCGTCTGGAAGAAGCCAAGCGCCGCGACCACAAAGTGCTGGGCAAGCAGCTCGGGCTGTTCGCGAACAACGGAACGATCGGCCCCGGCCTGCCGCTGTGGCTGCCGAAAGGCGCAACGATCCGCCGTGTGCTGGAGCGGCATATCGTGGACGTCGAGCTTGCCTCGGGGTACAGCCACGTCTACACGCCGCAGCTGGCGAAGGTGGATCTGTATAAGATCTCCGGGCACTGGGAGCACTATCAAGACGGCATGTTCCCGGTGATGAAGATCGAGAACGAAGAGTTCGTGCTTCGTCCGATGAACTGCCCGCACCATATCATGATCTATCAGAACGACGCGCATTCGTATCGGGATTTGCCGGTGCGCCTGGCGGAGCTCGGGACGATGTATCGTTATGAGAAATCCGGACAGCTCAGTGGTCTTTCCCGCGTTCGCGCCATGACGCTTAACGACGCCCATATCTTCTGCCGTGAGGATCAAGTCGTCGAAGAGGTCAAGGGCTGTATTCTGATGGTCGAGGCCGCCTATCGCAAGCTAGGCATCACGGACTACACCTATCGCCTGAGCCTGCACGACCCGAGTAACAAAGAGAAGTACGTCGACAACCCCGCGCTGTGGGAGCAGGCCGAAGGCGAGCTGCGTAACGTCTTCAAAGACTTGGGCCTGCCGTACTACGAGGCGGCGGGCGAGGCGGCCTTCTACGGTCCGAAGATCGACATCCAGCTGCGCAACATGCTCGGCAAGGAAGAAACGGTCTCGACGGTGCAAGTCGACCGCCATCTTCCCAAGCAGTTCGGCCTGGACTACACGGGCGAGGACGGCCACAAGCACCAGCCGGTCATGATCCATCGGGGCATCATCAGCACGATGGAGCGCATGGTCGCCTTCCTGATCGAGCACTACGCCGGCGTCTTCCCGACCTGGCTCGCGCCGGTCCAAGCCGTCGTCCTGCCGATCGTCGATCGGCATAAAGAGTACGCCCAGTCCGTCACGGACAAGCTCAAGGCCAAGGGATTCCGCGTCGAGTTGGACGCGCGCAACGAAAAGGTCGGCAAGAAAGTCGCGGAGTCCGAAGTGCAGAAGATCCCGTACATGCTCGTCGTCGGCGACCGCGACGCCGCCGCCGGCACGGTCTCCGTGCGTCTGCACGGCGGCACGGACCTTGGCGCGATCCCACTGGACGACTTCATCGCGCGATTGGTGGAAGAGACAGCTTAGGTTCAGCCGCTCTTTCGTAAAGAGCTGCTTCCAAATCGACAAGAAAAGACCTCCCGGTCCAAGGGAGGTCTTTTTTTGCCGAGGCTTAGACGAACACCTAGAAATACGCTTGTATAAGCTCTGGAATATCTGCTATCATATAATTAAGTGAAAATTATATGATAGAGGATTGCTATGCTTGACACGCGCCAGATACACTCAATGAGTGATTTTATCAGGAACCATAAAGCGCACATCGCGCGGCTCAAAGAAACCAGGATGCCTGAAGTGCTGACTGTCAACGGCCGCGCCGAAGTGGTGATGCTTGATACGGAGAGCTATGAAAACCTCATGAGTCGCTTGCGGCAGATGGAATCAATCACTGCAATCAGAGGGCTGATTGCACGGTCAAAATCGGATCAAGACGCGATCTTAACGTCAGAGGAGCTTGAGCGGCGTGGTCAGGTCATGGACGAGCTCACCGCCGAGACGGAGCGGCTCGGCTTATATCGATGATTCTTGCTGTATTAGATGCGTGCGTGCTTTATCCCCAATCACTGCGGGATTTGCTTATGAGGGTTGCTGTTGTTGGAGCTTACGAACCTCGTTTGACAGACGAAATTCACGCGGAATGGATACGCAATGTCTTAGCGGACAGACCGGAACTCAATCCTGCGCATTTAGAACGTACGCGTCAGTTGATGAGCCTGATCACTCCCAAATGTCTTGTTTCAGGTTATGAAGCGCATATTCCAACAATAAGTTTGCCGGATGCGAATGACCGCCATGTCGTGGCGGCGGCCATGGAAGCAAAGGCGCCCGTCATTGTGACGTTCAATCTATCCGATTTTCCCGCTCCTACTTTGCTGGCATATGGCGTTATGCCTGTTCATCCCGATATGTTTCTGTCCGCCCTTTTCGATGAGAATTCGGCCTTGTTTCTGCACGCCGTGCAAGTTCATCGAGCTTCTCTCAAAAATCCCCCCAAAAGTGTAGAAGATTATATCCAAACATTGAGAGTGAATGGCTTGAAAGAGCTTGCCGTGCGTGTGGAAGCCGGGGCCGCCGCAATCTGAGTACAAATCGACAATAAAAAGGCCTCCCCGCCAAAGCAGGGAGGCCTTTTTACGCTGCCTTACGAGTTGTAGGGGAAATAGCATCCCGTCACGGGACACTGTGTTCCGCCGGGATTGCTGTTCTGAGAATTGACATTCGTGCCTCTTAGCCACTTCGCATGCCCGTCCACGAAAGCCCAGTTGGCGCCGTCCGTGTGTCGTGCGGCTTTCGCCTTGCCGGGAGTCAAAACGGGATCGTGGTCATTGACGCCCATTGTCTTACCGGTGACATAAAAGCCAGGATTACCAGGACTTGAGTTGCAGCATTGGTTGTTTCCGCCGTTGGTCCCCCATCCAGAGATCAAGTTATCGCCATAGTCGGCCGGGGAGAGATTGGCGATTGCCGGGTTTTCCGTCGGTAATGTTTGACCTTGGATGTTTGACACTTCAATGAAAAGGATTGTGGAGGCTGGCTGGTTAGCGCCGGCAAGGGTAACGGCTTTTTCCGACAGCTGTGCATTGACGGCGTACGAAATTCGATTCCGGCCGGCGGCAACACTGGTGGAGTCGTCCGGACAGGAGTAAACGCCGGTCGATTTCACGTATGGGAAGATCTGACCAGCCCAGCCGATCCCTGCGGTTGTCCAAGCTCCCTGAGACTTGGCGCCATTGGGGAAGCACTCATCGGAGTCCTGATAGTACTGCATGTAACCCAGACCAAGTTGTTTGAGGTTGGACAAACAGGATGTCTGGCGGGCCTTTTCACGGGCCTTGGCGAAGACAGGGAACAAAATCGCTGCAAGTATAGCGATAATTGCGATGACAACGAGCAATTCAATGAGAGTAAAACCAATGCGGCTCTTCATGATATCCTCTTTCTTGGTGCACTTCAATGCACGATATGATGCTCAATTGTAGGGTAATACTATTACTTAGTCAATGCACAAAATGACATTAAAATTGCACTTTTTGACACGATAGTGCAATCTTGGTGCAGGTTTTCTACAGATTTTATCGGCAAATATATGCCGATAACAACTATGGTGCTGCACCAAAACTTGTGTTTTTTGGCGAGCAGACATTCTCTGGGGTCTTCTTCTTCCTCTGATCCGCCGTCAATCGGCCGTGGCGCGAAGACTTGCTTTTTCCTTCTCGCTCAATTCCTTGGCCTCTTTGAGATGTTTATTCCTGCTTTTTCTGTCATTCTCGCCCGGAAATATGCTGTGTTTTAGAAGTGTTTGATGATTGTGGTGAAATCATTGTATGTCAAAGGACGCAAATTTCCCGTGACTCTTGACTCCTTTCTCAGAATGGGCTATAATATAGGGAGTTTTTTGCTGGCTAAATGCAAGCGCGCCAGCATGCGGACAATCGTCAAAACAGACGTTTTCGAGCGAGCGATTTCGGAGGAATTTTATAAACAGTCGGGATTTTCGCAGAGACCCGCGTGAGCCGCGGGTAAACATGAACGAGCGGATTCGAGCGCGGGAAATCCGCGTCATCGATGACGATGGCGGTCAGCTGGGTATTATGACCCCGCGCGAAGCCCTGGCGATCGCGCGGGAACGCGGCATCGACTTGATCGAAGTCGCGCCTCAAGCGCAGCCGCCGGTCTGTAAGATCATGGACTATGGCAAGTTCAAGTACGAGCAGGCCAAAAAAGAAAAAGAATCCGCCAAGAAGCATAAGCAAAGCGAACTCAAGGGCATCCAGATGTTTCCGAACATCGAGGACCATGACTTCAATGTCAAAGTTCGCAGCGCCATCAAATTCTTGGAAGACGGCGACAAAGTCAAGGTGACGATCCGGTTCAAGGGACGCCAGATCACCCACCCGGAATTTGGACGTCAGCAGATGGATAAAGTCACGCAGATGGTCTCCGAAGTCGGGCAGGTGGAAAAGCCCCCGTCGATGGAAGGCCGTATGATGACCATGATCCTGAGCCCGCTGAAGGCTGGTGGACCCAAGCCCGCCGCGCCGGGAGCTCCCAAGCCCCCGTCCGCGCCGAAGCCCGCCACGCCGCGTCCGGCCGCCCCGGCGGCGAGCGCAGCACCCGTCGCCCCAGTGGCCAGTGCAGCGCCCGCCCCTGCTCCGGCAGTAACGCCTGCGCCAGTAGCGGAAGCGCCGGCAGCGGAAGCGCCTGCGCCCGTTGTGGAAGCGCTGGCTCCGGCGGCGACGCCTGAGCCGGAGACCCCGCCCGCCGCGTAAGCGAGCGTGTTCGAGCGCCTTTGCTTCGTGTCCTTCGCGGCTTTCGGGATGGATAAAAAGAATCGCATCGAACCCGGCGCGACAAACCGTGGCCGGGTTCGTTGTTGCGTGAAATAGAAAAAATGGAGATCGTCCATGGTGACGGTCGAAATAGAGTTATTGTACGAAGGAGACTGATACGATGCCGAAGATCAAGACCCGCAAGACCGCGGCGAAGCGCTTTAAAGTGACGGGCACCGGCAAGCTGATCCATCAGCATGCTTACCGCAACCACCTGAACATCCACAAGGGACCGGGCACGTCCCGCAAACTGGCCGCCGAAAGCCAGCTCTACAAGGGTAAACTCAAGGCGATAAAGCGGATGCTTCCCAACGGTCTTTAATTTTATTTAAAGCGCAATTTTTCGCCGCGTTCGTTTGCGGCGTCATTGATATTAAAAAGAACCGGGCGCATGAGCGCCCGTAAAAGGACAGAGATATGGCACGTGTTAAGCGTGGCTTGATGCGCCACAAGCGTCACCACAAGATTTTGAAGGAAGCCTCAGGCTACTTCGGCGGTAAGTCTCGCCTCTACAAGAGCGCGAACGAACAGGTCATGAAGTCCGGCAACTATGCCTACCGTGACCGCCGCAACAAGAAGCGCAGCTTCCGCTCGCTCTGGATCGCGCGTATCAACGCCGCCTGCCGCGCGCAGGGCGTCCAGTACAGCCGCTTCATCGCCGCCTTGAGCACGTCGGGCATCGAGCTGGATCGCAAGGTCCTGTCGGAGATGGCGATCAGCGACATCAACGCCTTCAACGGCCTGGTGAAGTCGCTCAACATCACGGTGGCGGCCCCGACGGCCGGCATCGCGACGTCTTAAATCACGACATGACACCGTACGAAGAGCTCGCGCAAATCGCGACTGAAGCCGCCGACGCCGTGGACAACGCGGCCACGGTGGCGCAGCTGGACGGTGTGGAAGTGGACTTCTTGGGGCGCAAGGGCCGGTTAACCGGTCTCTTGCGCCTCGTTGGTTCTCTCCCCGCCGAGGAAAAGCCGCAGTTCGGACAAGCCGTCAACGTCCGCAAGGCGGAGCTGCTCGAACGCCTGGGCGCCCGCAAGGGCGGTCTGGCCGCCGCCGAGCGCACCGCGCGCCTGTCCGCCGACTCGGTCGATGTCACCCTGCCCGGACGCAATGTCTGGAACGGCGGCCCGCACCCGATCACGCGCCAGATGCAGGCCGTGAAGGACGCCTTGATCTCCATGGGTTATTCGTTTGACGAGTACCCGGACATCGAGCACTACCACTACAATTTTGAGATGCTGAACTATCCTCCGGATCACCCAGCATTCGACGAGCAGATGTCGTTCTACATTGACGACACCCATCTGCTGCGCACCCAAACGACGGCGTTCCAGGCGCACGTGATGGAAGGGCGCAAGCCTCCCATTCGTCAGGCGACGATCGGCAAGTGCTATCGCTACGAGGCCGTCGACGCCACGCATTCGCACACCTTCCATCAGGTCGACCTGCTGGCTGTGGACGAGGGCCTGACGCTGGCAGACCTCAAGGGCACCTTCGCGCAGCTGACCAAGATGCTGTTCGGCGATGTCACCATCCGATTCCGTCCCGATTTCTTCCCGTTCGTTGAGCCCGGCGTCGAAGTCGCCATTCAATGGGGCGACGGCTGGCTGGAGCTGGGCGGCGCCGGAATGGTGCACCCCAATATCCTGGAATCGATGGGTATCGACAGCGAGCGCTATACGGGCTTTGCGTGGGGATTGGGAATCGACCGGATGCCGATGGCAAAGTACGGCATTGACGACATTCGACTTTTCGCGGAGAACGATGTCCGTTTCCTCCGGCAGTTCTAAGCCGTGTATTGGTAATCATGAAATTTCCCGTGGAATGGCTCCGCGAGTTCGTCCCGACGACGCTGGACGACAAAGCGCTGGCCGATAAATTGACAATGGCGGGCCTCGAAGTGGAGGAGATCACGCCGTCGGAAGACGGTCCGGTCTACCACACCAAGGTCACGCCCAATCGCGGTGATTGGATGTCTCTTCTCGGCGTCGCCCGTGAAACGGCCGCGACGCTGGATACGAAGATGTCCTGGCTTCCGACGCCCCTGCCCGACGAGAACGACGATGTGCGCCGCTGGGCGGGTGTCGTCATCACCGACACGGCTCTTTGCCCGCGTTACGCCGGCAAGGTCGTGCGCAACGTCACCATTGGCCCATCCCCCGATTGGATCCAGAAGCGCATCGCCGCCTGCGGCATGCGTCCGGTGAACGTCGTGGTCGATGTCACCAACTATGTGATGCTCGAACTGGGGCAGCCGCTCCATGCGTTTGATTACGATACGATCCCCGAAGGCAAGATCGTCGTCCGACCAGCCAACGCTGGTGAGACGATCATCACCCTGGATGGCGCCGAGCGCGCCTTGCAGGCGGGAATGCTCGTGATCGCCGATCGTGAGAAGCCCATCGCCGTCGCTGGCGTCATGGGCGGCGCGGAGACCGAAGTCACGGACAGCACGCGCCATATCTTCTTGGAAGCCGCGCAGTTCGATCCCGGCAGCATTCGGCGCACTTCCAAAGTGCTTGGTTTGTCCACGGACGCCTCCTATCGTTTCGAGCGCACCGTCGACCCCGAACTGGTCCCATTAGCCCTGGAGCGCGCCGCAGAGCTGCTCGCGGACCTCGCGGGCGGTGAAATCGCACTGGGGCGGATCGATCTGTATCCCGCCCCCAAGCGCGCCCTGCCGATCGAGCTTCGGCCGACACGCACCAATGCGATCCTCGGCACGAATCTCACCGACGAGACGATCGCGCAATCGCTCACGCGCTTGGGCCTGATCGTCGACGCCTCGGCAAGCCCTTTCAAAGTCCTGGTCCCGACCTTCCGCACGGATCTTCTCAAGGAGATCGATCTGATCGAAGAAGTCGGCCGGATGATCGGCTACGATACGCTGCCGGAAACGCTCCCCCCGTCGGCGGGCGGCGGCGGTGTGGACGCCCCGCGCGGCAAGTTCGCCGGCGATCTGCGCACTGTTCTCACCAGTATCGGTTTGCAGGAAGCGCTGACCCATTCGCTCGCGGCCCCGTCGTCCTTCGACGATCCCGAAAAGACGGACGAGCGTGTCGCCATCCGCCTCGCTCTCTCGGCGGAGCTATCCGGCCTGCGCCAGTCGCTGGTTCCCAATCTGCTGGGCGTTCTTTCGCACAACCTGCGCCAGCGCGAACCCGATGTGCGTCTCTTTGAAGTCGGCAAGGTCTTCGCCAAGGGCGAGGGCGTCAGCAACTATCTGGAAACACGCAGCGTCGCCGGCGTGCTCACCGGGGCCGTCTCGCCGCGCCGCTGGACCGGCGAAGAGATTCCCGCGATTGACTTCTACGCCGCCAAGGGTGTCGTAGAAGCCTTGTTTACCCGCCTGCGCTTACCCAAACCCCAGTTCGTGCCTGGCCAGGTCCATGGCATGCACCCCGGCCGTACGGCGCTTGTGGAGATCGACGGCCAGCCGATCGGTTACGTTGCTGAATTGGACCCCGACGCCGTGAAGTCCGAGCTGAACGTCCCCGCCAGCGTCGGCCGCGTCGCCGCCTTCGAACTCGACGCCGACGCCCTGCTCGCCGTCTCCGCCGACACACGCCACTACACGCCGCTTCCGCGCTTCCCCGCCGTCACCCGCGTGCTGGCAGTTGTCGTGGACAGCGAAGTCGGCTACTGGGCATTGGAAAGCACGGCGCGTTCCGTCGTCGAAGAAACCCTGCTCGAAGAGATCGCCCCCGAGAGCATCTACACCGGCGAAAAGATCGGCGAAGGCAAAAAGAGCGTCGCCATCCGCTTCGTCTTCCGCGCCGCCGACCGCACCCTGACCGACGCCGAAGTGGAAACACAAATGCGCGCCGTCGAAACCGCGCTCGCCGAGCGGGTAGGGGCCGTGCATCGGTAATCGCGAGATTGATCCATTGAAAGAAAAGGGCGGACGCTGCATGGCGTCCGCCCTTTTTGTTTAGCCTGCGGCTGCGGTTTCTGAGACGCTGGACATCAATCGCTGCGCTGCCTGCTCCACACGCGCCGTCGGCCGCAGGGCCGCAATGCGCGCCGCGACCTTCTCCACGATTTCCGGAGGCGCAATGTCGGGACGTCCGGCATGGAACGGCGGTTCGGGAGCGTATTCCAGGGACAGCTGGATCGATTGCGCCATCTCATCGCCCGCCAATTCCGCAATGAGCGTCAGTGCGAAATCAATCCCAGCGGTTACGCCGCCTCCTGTAATGACGTTTCCGTCGCACACAATGCGTCCGGCGTCGGGGATCGCTCCAAAGGCCGGCAGCAGATCACGCCAGGACCAGTGGCAGGCGGCGCGCTTGCCTTTCAGTAAGCCGGCGGCGCCGAGAATGATGGAGCCTGTGCAGACGGACGTGACATAGCGAGCGGATCCGCCAAGCCGGCGGATCGCGCTGAGATAGGCGTCATCTTCCAGCGCCGCGACACAGCCGTAGCCGCCCGGCACACAAAGCACATCGCATTGTTCGATGGCGTTTAAGTCGGCGAGATCACAGAACACAAGCCCGGAGGCATGGATCGATTTGCCAGAGATAGAGGCGACGATCACCTGTGTGTCCGGCATTCGCGAGAAGAATTGATGTGGGCCTGTGAAGTCGAGCTGCGTGACGTCGTCGTATATCGGCATCACGATCGTTGTCAGGGTGGACATGGCGCTGTTCTCCGATCCGTTGGTTTTATGAAAACATGGTACACTAGAACGACTTAACGATGATAGTGTCATAAAAGACAAGGATCCCTCAGAAAACGTCATGCCGAAGCACATTGGATTTTTGATTTATAATGAACACCAGATGCTCGACCTGTCCGGCCCACTCTGCGCGTTCCAGGTCGCCGCTCGCGCTTCGGGAGATGAGGCGTATCGTTTGCATGTACTCTCCGTTTCGGGAGAACGCGTCCGAAGCACCGTCGGCCTTGTTCTGGAGACAGAGGCGCTGGGGGATGTTGCGCTGGACACGCTGATCGTCGTGGGCGGAGCGGGATCGCGTTTGCTGGGGGATGGCGAGATTTCCGCAATTCGCGGCGCGGCGCTAAAGACGGCGCGCGTGGCGAGCGTCTGCACCGGGGCGTTCGTGCTGGCGAAGTGCGGACTGCTCGACGGCAGGCGCGCGACGACACATTGGCGATTTGCGGCTCAGCTGCAGCGCGACTATCCCAATGTCCAAGTCGCCGGCGATCTTATCTTCAGCAAGGACGGTCATGTCTGGACATCGGCGGGCATTACGGCGGGCGTGGATTTGGCTTTGGCCTTGATTGAAGAGGATCTCGGCCCCGCTGTTTCCCGTGCGGTGGCGCAGGAGCTTGTGGTCTATCATCGGCGTCCCGGCGGTCAGTCGCAGTTCTCGGCGATGCTGGAAATGACACCAGAGTCAGATCGTATTCGTCTTGCGCTCGGTTTTGCGCGTGACCATCTCACGGAGCCGATCCCGATCGAGCGGCTGGCGGCCGTCGCGTGCCTCAGCGTTCGTCAGTTTCAGCGTGCGTTCAAACGTGAGACTGGGGAGACGCCCGCCAAAGCCATTGAGCGGCTGCGCGCGGAAGCGGCGCGCAGCCGTGTTGAGAATGAGACGGAGGGGATCGAGACCATCGCTGCGTCCGTCGGCTTCTCCGACCCGGAACGAATGCGCCGGGCCTTTCTGCGCCTCTACGGAGCGCCGCCTCAGGCGATACGCCGCAGCGCTCGCCGCTAATACAGCGTCTGCTGAACGTGAGACGTATCACGCATGCGCCGGAGCGTCCAGAGGTTTACGCGCCCATGCGCCGAAGACCATATCCCCGATATAGGTCGCGTTCGCGCTTTCAAATTCGTCGCTCAGTCGCTGCTCCAGCGTGTCGATATCGATTTCTTCTTCAGTCGCGACCCCATGCGCCACGATGCGGGACAGCATCGCCCGGACGATCGGCTCGATTGGAAAATGCGCTTCCGGGGTCTGCACGACCGCCTCGGCGCGCACACGCTCCACCACAAGGCCCGCTTCCCGAAGCGCCCCTGCAAGACCGAAGCCCATGTGGATTTTCCCGCCCTCGCGCCAGACTGTCTGCCACATCCATCCCTGC
>NZ_JBDSQY010000241.1:0-35419 GCF_039929585.1 Capsulimonas sp. | reverse complement strand
GCACCCATGCGCTGATTCAGGACACGGTCGCGTTCCACAAGCTTGGGCTTGCCGTTGTCGATGAACAGCACCGATTTGGCGTACTTCAGCGCGCCGCCCTCAAGAGCAAGGGAACATCGCCGGACATTTTGGTCATGACGGCGACGCCGATTCCACGGACCTTGACCTTGACGGTCTACGGCGATCTGGATGTCAGTATCATCGATCAATTGCCGCCGGGACGCAAGCCGATCAAAACGCACTGGAAGCGCGGCGCGGAGCGGCCGCAAGTCTACGAAAGCCTGCGCGCCCTGCTCGCCGAAGGACGTCAGGCTTACGTCATTTGCAGCCTGATCGAAGAGAACGAGAAGCTTCAGGCGCGGGCCGCGACGGAGCTGGCGAGCCACTTGCAACTGCAGGTCTTTCAAGAGTATAAAGTCGGGCTTCTCCACGGGCAGATGAAGCCTTCGGAAAAAGAAGAAACGATGACGCGGTTCCGGGACCGCGAGCTGAACATCCTGGTATCGACGACCGTGATCGAAGTCGGCGTCGATGTCCCGAACGCTTCGGTCATTATCATCGAGGACGCCGAGCGGTTTGGGATGGCGCAGCTTCACCAATTGCGCGGACGGGTGGGGCGCGGCTCCACGCAGTCGTACTGTCTGATGATCGGCGATCCCAAGAGCGAGGACGGCGCCGCCCGCCTCGCGACAATGGCGCATACGACGGACGGTTTCTTGATCGCCGAGGAAGACTTGAAACTGCGCGGTCCGGGTGATTTTTACGGCACGCGTCAGTCCGGCGTCGAAACCCTGCCGTTCCTGGACGTGCTGCGCGACGTGTCGATTTTGAACGAGGCGCGCCATGAAGCGTTTGCGCTGCTGGACGAAGATCCACTGATGGAGCGCCCGGAGTACAAGGAATTGAAAGCGCGCGTCCGGCGACAATATCAGCGTGTGATGAAGATGGCGTCGAGCTAAAAACGCGCAAAATCGAAAAAGATTTGCAAAATCGTCGCATTTCGAGTATTGTAACCTGAGCAATGGCGGAGAGGCCTTGATGATCGCTGTTTATCCCGGATCGTTTGACCCCGTGACAAGCGGGCATCTTGATATTATCAGGCGCGCGGCGGCCATGTACGATGAAGTGGTCGTATTGGCGGCCGTCAATTCCAGCAAGTCGCCGATGTTTGGGATCGCCGAGCGTGTGGAGATGCTGGAGACAGCCTGCTCCGATCTGAACAATGTGAGCGTGGAGCGGCTTGAGAAGGCCCTGCTGGTCGATTTTGCCGTGGCGCGCGGAGCGCAGGTGATCGTCAAGGGACTGCGCGCCGTATCGGATTTTGAGTACGAGTTTCAGATGGCGATGCTGAACCGCCGCTTGCAGCCGGCGGTGGAGACGGTCTTTTTGATGGCGGCGGGCGAGCATTCGTTTTTATCCTCCAGTATCGTCAAAGAGATCGGGCGCTTGGGCGGGCAAATCGAAGGATTGGTCCCCGACGCCGTTCTGCCGTTTCTGAAGCAAAGTTTTGCGAACGTTTGATTCGCTTTGATGTGCGATGATCAGATAGCCGCGAATTCATTCGCCGGGCATATGTATGTTCTTGTTCGAACGACCCCGTAATCATCACCAGCGTTGCCTGCGCTTCGGTGGGAGGAATATAGACTGTGGATGTAATCAAGCTGCTGAATGAGCTGGAAAGCCTTGTCGAAGACCGTCAGGTCATCATGGGCATCACCTGGGACTTTCATCGCGAGGACTTCCTCGACATTACCAATAAGATACGCGCTTCGCTGCCGGACGAGGTCAAGCGGGCGTCCCGTCTGACCGCCGAAAGCGAAAAGGTGATTGTCGGCGCCCGCATGACTGCGGAGCAGACGCTGGAAGACGCTCAGGAAGAAAGCGCCCAGATCACCAAGGAAGCGCGGGCCAGCGCCGAGCGCCACTTGCGCGATGCTGAGACGCAGGCGCAGAAGATGACGACAACCGCCGAGTCCAGCGCCAAGTCCGTGGTGAGCGAAGCGCACGCCCGGGCGGAAGCAATGCTGCGCGAGGCGCATCAGGAGAGCGAGAAGCTGATCAGCCAGAGCGAACTCGTGCGATTAGCCACGGTGCAGGCGCGTGAGATCATCGCCGCCGCCGAGTACGAAGCGCGCGATCTGCGCAAGGGCGCCGATGAGTACGCGCATACGGTGATGTCGGATCTGGAGCGCACGGTGGGCGAGCTTTCGTCCACGATCGAGCGCGGTCGTAAGAAGCTGGACCAGCGTCTGCGCGCCAATGAGAACGCCGCGTCGTTTGCCGACAGCCGCAACGGCGCCGATTTCGTGGGCAGCCGGCACTAGAACGCTCGCTGTTTTTTAAGAATACGCCTGCTATTTTTTGCAATCTTTTGTGCTTTTGAGTGATTTTGGTCGCTTTTGCCGAGAGTTTCAGGTACAATGGATCGCTGTAATGATGGCCTGTGGTACGAAAACAGGTCTCAGGAAATACGTTATGCTGCGCTTCGATCTTGCTGAAATTATTCGAACTCCTGGGATGCACCACACGTATAAGGTGAACGAGCCTCCGTACGCGGATGAAGACGTGGAATACGTCTCGCCCATTGTCGGAGACATCACGGTCACCAATACGGGTTCGATGCTGCTTGTTCGCGGCCCGATCAAGACCACCATCGCCATGGATTGCAACCGCTGCCTGGAGACGGTCCGAGTGCCGATCGAAGCAGATATCGAAGAGCAGTTTGACCTGCAGGAGATGGACGATTCCCAGCACCACGATAAGGTCACGAAAGTGGTGGAGGAAGAGAACATCGGCGCGTTCGAAGACAAGATTCTTCTGATGGATGTTTTGATCCGTCAGGCGACGATCTTGGCGGAGCCGCTCATGCCGCTCTGCCGCGAGGATTGCCCGGGCATTCCCGTGAAGACTGCGGGCGCCGACACAGCCGAGCCGCTTAAAAAATCGCCCTTCAGCGACCTTTCGAAGCTGCTCGAAGAGTAAGTTTTTCGATAATTAAGATTTTTCGAGTTTTTGGAGCGATCAACGCTCCGCACGAGGAGGTGAACTTTCATGCCGATACCCAAGCGACGACATTCTAACCAACGGACCCGCAAGCGCCGTACGCACTACAAGCTGGAGCTGCCGGCTCTGGTCCGCTGCAACGTCTGCGCTCCGCTCGCCCCGGGAGTCTATCAGATGCGTTTGGACCACCATGCGTGTCCCGTCTGTGGAACCTACAACGGACGCCAAGCCATCAAGATCAAAGAAACAGCGACGGAAGAGTAATCGATCTCCCGGCGTCTTTGCCACGCAGCCGGCGGCGATGATCGCCGCCGGAACCATGCAAATGCCGGGAACATCTTTGCGGCCCGCGCCGTTCGTCACTCTGTTTTCCAATTTTTTCTAACATCGTGGGACATTTATGAAGATCGCGGTTGACGCGATGGGGGGCGACTACGCTCCTGTTGAAGTTGTCAAAGGCGCGTTGTCAGTGGCCCGTGAAGACGGCGCCCTTACCATCATCCTTGTCGGCGACGAGGCGGCCATTCGGCTGCAGCTCGCGTCGGAAGGCGATATCCCCAGCAATATCACAATCGAGCATACGACGGAAGTGATCGAGATGAGCGACCATCCGGCCTCCGCCGTTCGCAAGAAGCGCAACTCCTCCCTGGTCGTCTGTGGACAGATGGTCAAGTCGGGACGCGCTGACGCCACCATTAGCGCGGGTAATACCGGCGCCGCGATGGCTGTGGCGGCTCTCGACCTGGGGCGCATTCCCGGCATTGAACGGCCCGCGATCGCTGCCTCTCTGCCGACGGCGCATGGGGCGACCCTGCTCGTCGACGCCGGCGCGAATGTGGATTGTTCGCCGCAAAATCTCCTTCAGTTCGCTCTGCTCGGCTCCGTCTATGCGGAAAAGGTCATGGGGGTCGCAAGTCCTCGTGTCGGCCTTCTCAACATCGGCGGCGAAGCGGGCAAGGGCAACGAGCTGACCAAGACGACGTACGCCTTGCTCGCGGATCGCCCCTTGAACTTCATCGGCAATGTTGAAGGCAAGGACGTATTCGAGCACGCCGCCGATGTCGTGGTTTGCGATGGATTTGCCGGCAACGTGCTGCTCAAAACCGGCGAAGCCGTGGCGGAGTATATCGTCACGCTGCTTTCTCAGGAAGCGAAGGCGGGCGGGCAGGCGACCGTGGAGGCTATGGGGCCTCCTCTAAAACGCTTGCTCTCCAAGATCGATTACGCTGAGACCGGCGGCGCGCCGCTGCTGGGCGTGAACGGCGTTTCCTTTATCTGCCACGGCCGCTCACGGGCGAAGGCGATCGCCAGCGCCATCCGCGCCGCAGCCAAGGCGGCCGGCACGGATTACGTTTCGACGGTCCGTGACGCCGTGCCGAAATTTAGCGAGGATCGTTGATGACGGAAAGTACTGCGCTCCGCACCGTGGGAATCCTCGGGACGGGGTCTTATGCGCCGCCTCAGGTCGTCACCAACGACGACCTTGCGCAGCGGATCGAGACATCCGATGAATGGATCGTCAGCCGCACGGGGATCCGGGCGCGCCGTATCGCGGACGCCGATGTCGCGACGAGCGATCTCGCTCTGGAAGCCGCGCGGCGTGCTCTCGACGATGCGGGACTGACGGCGGCCGACATCGATCTGATCGTCGTCGCCTCCTGCACGCCGGATTTCCCCGGATCGTTTCCCTCCACCGCGACCGTGCTGCAGCATCGTCTGGAAGCCTACCAGGCGGCCGCATTCGATGTGGGCGCCGTGTGCGCCGGCTTCAGCTACGCCCTGCACATCACCGCGCAGATGGTGCGCTCCGGCGCATACCGTCGCGTGCTGGTGGTGGGAGCTGAAACCCTCTCTCGAATTGTCAATTGGGACGATCGTAATACGGCGGTCCTTTTCGGCGACGGCGCCGGCGCTGTCGTCATAGGCCCCATCGAAGGCGACGGCGGTTATCTCGGCGGGATTTTGGGAGCAAACGGCGCCGGCGGCCCGCTTCTCAATGTTCCGGCGGGCGGATCGCGCACGCCGCTGACCGCCGACTGCGTTCGGGGCGGCGCGGATAAGATCTTTCAGAATGGCAAGGAAGTCTATAAGTTCGCCGTGCAGACGATGGGCGAGGCGGCGATCCAGGCATTGGAGAGCGTAGGGCTCACTCCCGACGCGATCGACTGTTTTATTCCTCATCAGGCTAACATTCGCATTATCACCAAGGCGGCCGAGCGCATGAACCTGCCCTTCGAAAAGGTCTTCACCAACCTCGACAAATACGGCAATACTTCCGCCGCGTCTATCCCACTCGCGCTCGACGAAGCCGTGAAGCAGGGCCGAATCAAGACAGGCGATCTGGTGGTCCTTGTCGGGTTCGGCGCCGGACTGACCTGGGGCGCCAATGTGGTGCGCTGGAGCAAACAATCTTGAAAATCGCTTATTTGTTTCCCGGACAGGGATCGCAGGCGGTAGGAATGGGCGGCGATCTGTACGCGCATTCTGAGGCCGCGCGCAATGTCTTTGATGAGGCCGACGAGCTTCTGGGGACGAAGATCAGCTCGATCTGCCGCTTCGGCCCCGAGGAGACTCTGAAGGAGACGCTGTACACGCAGCCCGCCATCTTCGTCTGCTCCGTCGCCACCCTGCACGTGCTGGAAAGTTTGGGCGCGCCGAAGCCGCAGGCGGTCGCCGGGCATTCGATCGGTGAGTACGCCGCGTGCGTCGCCGCCGGAGCGTTCGATTTCGCCACGGGGCTGCATCTGGTGAACCGCCGGGCGCAGGAGATGCACCGCACCTCCGTCGCCAGCGAAGGCGCCATGGCCGCTGTTCTGGGGCTGGAGCCTGACGTCGTTGTCGAGGCGTGCCAAGCCGCTGAGGCGGAGGGCGCGGGAATTGTGGACGCCGCCAACTTCAATGGCGGTGGACAGGTCGTGATTTCCGGTACGCCGGGAGGAGTGGCGCGGGCTTCCGAGATCGCCAAGGAGCGCGGCGCCAAGAAGATCGTGGAGCTCAAAGTCTCCGGCGCTTTCCATTCGCGCCTGATGACCCCGGCGGTGCGATCAATGGCGGTGGAGCTGGAAAAAGCGGCGATCGCCGACATAACAATTCCCGTGGTCGCCAATCTGACGGCGGAGTACGAAACCACGGCCACCGATATCCGAACCAATCTCGCGGCTCAGATCGATCATTCGGTCCGCTGGGAGCAATCGATCCAGCGTTTGTCGGCCGACGGCTTTGATACATTTGTCGAAGTCGGCCATGGTACGGTGCTGTCGAAGATGATGAAGCGGCTCGCGCCGGACGCCGTCGTGATTTCGGCGGGAACGATGGAAGAAGCGCAGGCGTTCGCCGCGCGGGGAGAGAACGGCTAATGGCGGCATCGCTCACAATGAATTTGGAAGGCAAGAACGCCATCGTCACGGGCATGAGCAAAGGCGGCGGCGGCATCGGCCGCGCCATCGCGCTGGCCCTGGCGGAGCTGGGCGCCAATGTGGCGGTAACCGGCGGCTCTTCGCCGGCGGCGGCCGAGGCGGTGGCGGCTGAGATCGAAGCGCTGGGCCGCAAGGCGATCGCTCTGCAGTGCGATGTCTCGAACGCCTCGCAAGTAGAAAATTTGATCTCGCAGGTCTTGACAACCTGGGGCAGTTTGGATATAGTAGTGAACAACGCCGGGGTGACGAAGGACGGCCTGGTCATGCGGATGTCCGAAGAGGACTGGGACCTGGTGCTGGACATCAACCTCAAGGGCGCTTTTTTGATGACCAAAGCGGCGCTTCGTCCCATGATGAAGCAGCGTTCGGGTAAGATCATCAATATCTCGTCGGTGATCGGTCTGATCGCCAATCCCGGGCAGGCGAACTACTCGGCCTCCAAGGCTGGCTTGATCGGTTTCACGCGGACGGTGGCCAAAGAAGTCGCCACCCGCAACATCCAGGTCAACGCTGTGGCCCCGGGCTTCATTGAGACCGCGATGACCGACGCGCTCAATGACGAGCAAAAGGCGAAGATCGTCAAAGAAATCCCGGCCGGCCGGCTGGGTTCCCCGGAGGACATCGCGGCTGCGGTGTCGTTCCTATCCTCCAGCCTTTCAAGCTACATCACGGGGCAAGTGCTGACCGTGGATGGCGGGCTGGTGATTTAAGACGGCAAACTCAATCACTCTGTGAGCCAAGCGCATCCGCGCGCGGCGCAGCATGAACAATGTTATTAAGGAGACGACGGCATGTCAACGTTCGAACGTGTGAAGAAGGTAGTTGTGGAGCAGCTGGATGTGGCTGAGGACGAAGTGACCCCGCAGGCGTCGTTTATCGACGATCTGGGCGCGGACTCCCTCGACGTAGTCGAGCTGGTCATGGGGCTGGAAGAAGAGTTCGACGTGAACATTCCGGATGAAGACGCCGAGAAGATCACCACGGTCCAGGAAGCCGTCGATTACATCGACGAAAAGTCCAAGTAATCGCCCGCAGTCCGGTCCGCCTGTTACACCGGGCGGACCTTTGTTTTTATCACGTCAAGTAAGAGCGCCGATTGGGCGCAGGGTGGGGTATGGGTAACGAAAGACGCGTCGTCATTACCGGTCTGGGAGCGATCACTCCTCTGGGGATCGGCGTCGATGAATATTGGACCGGTTTGCTTGAGGGCCGCAGCGGCGTGGCGTTGGTGGACGGCTTCGACTGCTCCGACATTGGTACGCGTATCGCCGCGCAGGTCAAGGGGTTCGTAGCCGAAGACTATATCGACCGCAAGGAAGCGAAGCGGATGGATCGGTTCGCCCAGTTTGCCATGGCGGCGTCGCATATGGCGTTCAAGGATTCAGGTCTCACGATTGATGAATCCAATCGTGAGCGCTACGGCACGTTTATCGGCAGCGGCATCGGCGGGATCGCGACACTGGAAGATCAGCATCGCCGCATGATGGAAGGCGGCATGGGACGGGTCAGCCCGTTCTTCATCCCCATGATGATCGCTAACATGGCCACCGGCCAGGTCGCGCGCTCGCTGGGCCTGCAAGGGCCGAGCGAAACCGCCGTGACCGCCTGCGCCACCTCCACCAACTCCATTGGCGACGCCTATGAAGTGATCCTGCGCGGCGACGCCGACGGCGCCATTGCGGGCGGCAGCGAAGCGGCGGTCACCCCGATCTCTATGGCCGGCTTCTCCAACATGCGCGCGATGTCCCGCCGCAACGACGATCCCACGCATGCCTCTCGCCCGTTTGATGTGGGCCGCGACGGCTTTGTTTTGGGTGAAGGCTGCGGCATCATTGTCATGGAAGAACTGGAAACGGCCTTGGCGCGCGGCGCACGCATTTACGGCGAGCTTCTTGGCTATGGTATGAGCAACGACGCTTATGACATGGTGAACCCCGCTCCAGAAGGCGCCGGCGGCGCGCGTGCGATGGCGGCGGCGCTGAAGCGATCCAAAGTATTGCCTCAGGAAGTCGGCTACATCAACGCGCATGGCACCAGCACCCCGGTGGGTGACGTGCTGGAAGTCAAGGGCATTAAAACGATCTTCGGCGACCACGCCTACAAGCTCGCGGTCTCGTCCACCAAGTCGATGACGGGGCACTTGCTCGGCGCGGCCGGGGCCATTGAGGCGATCGCCACGGTGTTGGCCCTCCATAATGGCATTCTGCCGCCGACAATGAACTTGGAGAATCCGGACGAAGGCTGTGATCTGGACTTCGTCGCAAACAAAGCGCGCGGGCAGCAGGTGGAAGTCGCGATGTCGAACTCGTTCGGCTTCGGCGGCCACAACGCCACCATCGTTATGCGCCGCTGGCAGGGATAGCCTATGTCTCCCAAGGGCCTCAATGTTCTTCGCCAAGCGGCGGAGAACATCGACACGGGATTGGATGCGCCCGAGACTTCCCGAGCGCTCGTTGTTTTCAACACGACGCACGAAATTGGGAATGGAACAGCGGTCTATCACGCCCAGATGCCGTGGCGGCGCGGAGTTCCGCTGCCACCGATCATGGTAACGCAATGGGACGGCGCGATTGTGCCGAGCTGGGTCAGCCCCGTTCAGAGGACCAAGGACGAGCGCGACCGGCCCGATCGCGAGCAGATCGCGTTCGATATTTTTTTTAGCGTTAAGGATGTTTACGCCCAGGGATGGAAGACTTATCTGGCGTGGTTTACAGACCAGACTTCTTCCGAAGAGTTCGATGAAGCTCCGCGAACGCCTCGTACTGGTTTCGTCGTCATCGAAACGACCCGACATGGCGGCCATTTGCCGACGAGCGGAACTTTTTGACTTCTCTCGGCCCGTATGATATACTGATTTGATGTTCCAGCAAACGCTTGTTCAACTCCAGATTTTGCTCACGATGGCGCCGGGATTAGCCATCTGGCTCCTGATCACGCCCTCCGCGCAGCCCTTCCTGGTGCAGGCGCTCACGGGGAACGTGGGGCAAGTCGTGTGTCTTTCGCAGCCGATGCAGATGCATCGGGACGGACGCCATTATACGATCGCGCGCAGCAGCAAACGAAGCCGTATCGCTTCGCCATTGTCGCGCTCGCTTCCCGTGTGTATGCAGACTCTGGCCGCTCTGGCTGGATCCGTTTGCTCCGTCACGCGCTCCATTTCCTTCCCCCACGCGGCCCGCGCTCCGTAGCGCAGAGGCTGATTTTCTCACCATTTTCACCGATTACCCATCATATTCGATCTTGTCTTTACGATTATGACTCCGCCCGCCAGGGATGCGCGGGCGTGCGTCCGCCTGTCCGAAAGGGATTTGACCATGCAGTTTCTACGCAAGTTTTTCGATACCAATGAACGCGACGTCGATAAGTACCGAAAGGTCGTCGATAAGATCAACGCCATGGAGCCGCAGATCCAGAAGCTCTCTGATGAGGAGCTTCGCGCCAAGACCGCGGAGTTCCAGGAGAAGATCCAGAAGGTCTTCGATGCCGAATGTAAGAAGCGCGATAAGACCTGGGAAGAGCTGGATCGTGTCGAGAAGCGCGCCATTGGCGACCTGGCGCTCGACCCGCTGCTGCCCGAGGCCTTCGCCGTCTGCCGCGAAGCCGCCCACCGCAGCCTGAAGATGCGTCCGTTCGATGTGCAGCTGATCGGCGCCATGGTTCTTCATGACGGCCGCATCGCCGAGATGAAAACCGGTGAAGGCAAGACCCTGACGGCCACTCTCGCGATCTACCTGAACGCTCTGACCAAGCACGGCGTGCACTTGATCACCACGAACGACTATCTGAGCAAAGTCGGCGCCGTGGCGATGGGACCGCTCTACCATTCTCTGGGGCTGACGGTCGGCATCATCCAGGGCCAGAGCCCGGAGACGGGCGATGTCGGCGGCACGTATATTTACGATCCTGAGTATCGGCATAACGATCCACGCTACGATTACGCGCGTCCAGCTGCGTCCCGTCGCGAAGCGTATCTCTGCGACATTACTTACGGCACCAACAACGAGTATGGCTTCGACTACCTGCGCGATAACCTCGCCGGTCCCGCCCAGGAGCTGAACCAGCCGGAGCTGATGTTCGCGATCGTCGACGAAGTCGATTCAATCTTGATCGACGAAGCGCGCACCCCGCTCATCATCTCGGGACAGGCCGAGGCGTCCTCGGACCTTTATGTGAAGATGGACCGCATCATTCGCATGCTGAAGCCCGAGCGTGACTACACCGTGGAAGAGAAGCATAAGTCCGCAGTCTTCACGGACGATGGTTTGCGCCGGGTGGAGCTTGCGCTGGCCGTCAAGAACCTTTCCGACTCGGAAAACCATAACTTGATGATGCACGCCAGCGCGTCGCTCAAGGCCCATGCTGTTTACAAGCGAGACATCGACTACCTCGTGAAGGATAACGAGAAGGGCAAGCGCGAGGTCGTCATCATCGACGAGTTCACCGGGCGGCTGATGTTCGGCCGCCGCTGGAGCGATGGTCTGCACCAGTCTGTCGAGGCCAAGGAAGGCGTCAAGATCGAAAACGAGAACCGAACGCTCGCCACGATCACCTTCCAGAACCTTTTCCGCCTTTATCCTAAGCTGGGCGGTATGACCGGTACGGCCAAGACGGAAGAGGACGAGTTCCGCAAGATCTACGCGCTGGATGTCGTTTCCGTTCCGACCAACAAGCCGATGGTCCGCAAGGACAACGCAGACATCATTTACAAATCGGAAGAGGCGAAGATCCGCGGCATCGCCCGGGAGATCCTCACGATTCATGCGCGCCACCAGCCCGTCCTCGTGGGAACCCGATCGGTCGAGATGTCCGAGCGCGTATCGGAGCGCCTGCGCTACGACCGCCTGAGCATGCTCGCCCTTGTGGACATTCTGCGCGACAAGCTGGAAAACAACAAGATCGACAAGGAGAAGTACGCTGAGTACAGCGCGCTCCTCAACCAGAAGCTGACGACGCTGACACCCGGCAAGCTCTCCGAGCCGATCAAGCACTTCGGCATTCCGGCCAGCGCGACCGATCCGGCGAACCTTACGGCGCTCGCAAAGCTCATTGGCGTTGCGGATGAGTTCAAGCCCGTGCTGGAGTCCTCGCTGACGCAGGGCATTCCGCACAATATCCTGAACGCGAAGTCGCACGAAAAGGAAGCGAAGATGATCTCCGAGGCGGGACGCAAGGGCGCCGTCACCATCGCCACCAACATGGCCGGACGCGGCGTCGACATCCTGCTCGGCGGCTCGATCGTTCTGGATGACGAAGAGGACGGCGACGACTACGAGTACCGCCGCGGCGGTCCGTCGGTGGTCGGCCTGACCCCGGTGGGCGAGCGCGGAAGCGTCGAGCATCAAGCCGAAGCCGATGAAGTGCGCCGCCTGGGCGGCCTCTACATCGTCGGCAGCGAGCGCCATGAGTCGCGCCGCATCGACAACCAGCTCCGAGGCCGCGCCGGCCGCCAGGGCGATCCCGGCGCCTCGCGCTTCTTCGTCTCCCTGGAAGATGAACTGTGGCGTTTGTTCGGCGACAAAGCCAACTCGCCGATGCTCTCCGGCTGGGCGGAGGATCAGGCGATCGATGCGCGTCTGCTGTCAGCGATGATCGAGCGTGCACAGAAGAAGGTCGAACAGCACTATTTCGATCAGCGCAAGCACACGCTGGACTACGACGACGTCATGAATGTCCAGCGCGAAAAGATCTACGGCGAGCGCCGCCGGATCATGCAGGGCGCCAGCCTGCGCGACACGATCCTGGGCTTCCTGCTCGAGAACGTCAGTCAGAATGTGGACCTCTACGCCGCCGCGTCGACTCCGAAGGAAGAGTGGGATCTGGACGGCCTGTTCACGCATCTCAACACGATCTTCCCGCTGGACGAGTACGCCGACCGCGAGGACTTCAACGACAAGGGATACGACCAGCTTCAGGACTTCCTGGCCGCCGCCGCCGAGCAGGCGTATGTGGACAAGGAAGAGGCCCTCAAGACCGCCATGGGCGAAGAAGAGGGAGAGGCCCAACTGCGCGATCTCGAGCGCGGCCTGATGCTGCAAGCTCTGGATCGACACTGGATGGATCACCTCAGCGGCATGGACTACCTGCGCGAAGGCATCGGCTGGCGCGGATACGCCGGCATCGATCCGCTGGTCCTTTACAAAAAGGAAGCCTACGACATGTTCCAGCAAATGCTGGGGTCCATGCAGGAGGAAGTCGTCACCGTACTCTTCCGAATGCTGGAGAATGTCGGTGGGGAAGATGAAGATGGGGCGCTGGAAGAAGGCGAAGACGATGAGGCAATGGTGATCGAGTCGCTGCCGGTGGCTTAGTGACCTATCCCCGCGCTTCGCGCGACCCTTCCCGACAAGCTGCTTCGGCCGCCCTGTATGACCCACCCCCGGCCTTCGGCCGCCCCCTCCCTTGAAGCAGGGAAGGGTAATTAGGATATTGTTATCGCAGGCGGCTTTGGTTAGAGAATCTCTTTCCACCCCTTCCCTGCTTCAAGGGAGGGGGCGGCCGAAGGCCGGGGGTGGGTCATACAGGGCGGCCCTTCGGGGCGCGGTGGGGCATGTAGAAACAGCCCCGGCATCAGAGTTTTCTGATGCCGGGGCTGTTCTTTGTTGGTGCGCAAAGCGCGGGGATAGGTCGCTTACGCTGGCCGGCGCACCATCTGTTTCATTTCGGTGACGTTGCCTGCGTAGGAGATGGCCTCTTCCTCGGAGATCAGCCCGGCGCGGAAGTACTTCAGCAGACACTGGTTCATGGTCTGCATTCCCCAGAAGTTGCCTTCGGCGATGGCGCCGTAGAGCTGCGAGGCGCGGCCTTCTTCGATGAGCTTGATGATGGTCGGGGTGGCGATCATCGTCTCGACGGCGCCCACTCGGCCGGTGCCGTCGGCGCGGGGGACGAGCTTCTGGGAGATAACGCCCTTCAGCGAGCCCGAGAGGCGCAGACAGAGCATGTCGCGGTCCTGCGGCGGGTACATGTTGATGATACGGTCCAGGGTTTCCGCCGCCGATGCGGTGTGCAGGGTGGAGAAGACGAGGTGGCCGGTTTCCGCAGCGGCGAGCGCGACGTTCATCGTTTCGATATCGCGCATTTCTCCAATCAGCAGGATATCCGGGTTCTGACGCAGGCTATACTTCAGGGCGTCGTGGAACGAGTCTGTGTCCAAGCCGATTTCGCGCTGCGAGACGATCGACATTTTGTCTGGGTGGACGAACTCGATCGGGTCCTCGACGGTAATGATGTTCGTACGCCGGGTGGAGTTGATCAAGTCGATCATGGCCGCCTGGGTGGTAGACTTGCCCGATCCGGTCGGGCCGGTGACCAGGATAAGACCCTGACGGTTTTTCGTCGTGTCGCCGATGACCGAGGGCATCCCGAGCTGCTCCAGCGAAAAGATTTTGAGCGGGATCAATCGGCAGACGAGGCCCATGGTGCCGCGCTGCTGGTAGACGTTGCAGCGAATACGGCAAACACCCTCGACTTCGAACGCCAGGTCAAGCTCGTGCCGGTGTTCGAAGCGGCCGATCTGCTCGTGCGACATGACGCTGTAGGCCAGAGCGCGTGTCTCCTCGCCGGTCAGCGGCGGCTCGTCCAGAGGCTGAATGCGTCCGCTGATTCGCATGGCGGGTGGGCTGTTCGCCTTGATAAATAGGTCCGACGCCTTCTTCTGCGCGGACAATCTCAGCAGGTCGTAAAGATCGTGCATCCTCAGGTCCTTATGTATACAATTTCTGTCGTGCCGGGGCTGGGTTAGGAGGCGTTTCGCGCCATGGCTACGTAGACCAATCCACCGGCGATGGCCGCGACGACTCCAATCAGCGCGACCTGCCAAACGTGGATCGGCGCTCGGTCGCTATTGTTTTGAGCCGCTGTGCGGATCGAAGCTTCACTTGGCTGATAAAGGGGCAGATTGAGCTTGCGGTATTTGGGATCGCGAATCTGCACCCGATAGCTGTAAGTCGAGCCATGCTGATCCAGCGTGATGCTGACATCTTTCCCTTCATATCCGCGCAGTCCATGGAATTGGAACTTCGGCGTGACAAAATAGGTGATGGCGACTTGCGGGTAGACCCGCAGCGCATCGATGATCGGCTCGATCTGGAAATATTGCGCTGTCGCAGGCACGGTGGCGGGCGCGCTGAACACGGCGCTCGTCATCTTTTGTTTAGCGCCCCTGACCGGGGCGACATCCTCGGTAACGGTCACGCCTTTGATCGCCCAGCCGGTACTGGCCTGGAGAGCGGCGATATCCCGGCTGACCTGCGCCTTACTCGCGATTCCTGGGTAGGTGAGCGCCATTTGGCTGTCGCCTTTGTCCGACGCATAGACCAGCAGCAGCAGGTCGGGCTGCGTATCGGACTTAGCGAGGACGGGAACGGCGATCGCGAGAAGAAAGGCCGATGCAGCGATTGCGCGGAAGGCTTTCATAACAGTGGCTCCTTCGCGATGAGCCCGAACCAGCAATTCGGCAGCGCCATCGTGGGCACATTATACACCCTGGCGCCGAAACAACGCAAGCGCCGGCGCCGTTTCCCTTTGAGGCGTGGCCTTTATCTCAGGGATCGCTCGCGGACCATCGTCGGCAGCATCGCGGGGATGAGCACGGTCGATTCCGGGTCCGACATCACAATACAGCGCTCAATCACATTCTCCAGTTCCCGCACGTTGCCGGGCCAGGAATAGGAAGTCAGCGCCAGCATCGCCTCTGGAGAAACCGAGATCATATTGCGGCCGTTTTCCCGATTGAACCGATCCAGGAAGTCGTCCACGAGGAGAGTAATGTCCTCCGCGCGATCTCGGAGCGGCGGAACCAGGATTTGGATCACATCGAGCCGATAATACAAATCTTCGCGGAATTTCCCCTGCTTGATGAGCATCTCCAAATCTGCATTCGTTGCGGCGATCAGGCGGACATCGACCTTGATCGTCTTTGTGCCGCCGACGCGCTCAAATTCGCGCTGCTGCAATACGCGAAGCAGCTTGATCTGAACAGAAGGGGAGATGTCGCCAATCTCATCTAGAAACAGCGTTCCGCCATGCGCCATCTCAAAACGACCTTTTTTCTCGGCAAGCGCGCCGGTGAAGGCGTTCTTATCATGACCGAATAGTTCGCTTTCCAGCAGATTCTCAGAAAGCGCCGCGCAGGAGATCGCGACGAAGGGGCCAGTGGCGCGGTCCGACTGCTGATGCAGGGCGCGCGCGACCAGTTCTTTTCCCGTACCGCTTTCTCCGCGAACCAGAACGGTGGCCCGGGAGGCGGCCACGCGGCTTATCATCTGATAGATATGCTTCATCGCCGGACTAGCTGGCTCGGTGAAGGCGTTCGCCACGCGCTTTTTTGAGCTGGCGGCGCTGGGACTGGAGATCGTTTCCTTTTGCTCAGCGGCGCGCTCGACGCAGCGCTTGACGATCGCGCGCACTTCGCTGACATCGAAGGGCTTGGTGATATAATCTGCGGCTCCGTAGCGCATGGCGTCCACGCACGTCTTGATCGTTGCGTAGGCGGTGATCATAATGGCGACGGATCCGGGATGCTTGACCTTGATCTTTTGCAGCAGCTCCACGCCGTTCATGTCCGGCATGATCAGATCCGTCACCAAGACATCAATGTTGTTGGCGGCGGCGATTTCCAGAGCCTTGACTCCGTTTTCGGCGGTGAATACCTGATAACCGTCTTTTTTGAAGATCGCTTCCAGCACACGGCGAATATTCTGCTCGTCGTCGGCAATGAGCAGATTGCGCTGAGGCGCGGATGTTCCGTCTTTACTTGCTGTCTCCATACGATGGCGCCGCGGTGGGCCCACTCCTTCCGAGTACAATCACGACGCTTTTAAGCGCCGAAGAAAATTGGTTCCTTGCTAAGCGAGGTCCGTGCTGGACCACTCGAAATAACCGCCCGGGCGGTCGCTGCGCTGATCGGAAATATCCGTGCGTGACTGCGGAACGACGGTGGTATACAATGGATGCACCGGAAGCTGCATTGTAAACGTAGAGCCTTCTCCCGGCATACTGCGCGCCGTAAGACGGCCTCCGTGGGTCTCGACGATTTTGCGTGCGATTGCAAGTCCAAGTCCAGTTCCCTTGGTCTTGGTCGTGAAAAACGGTGTCCAGATCTTCTCCAGTTTGTTTGCGTTGATCCCGACGCCTTTGTCTTCGAAATCGACTTCGGCGGTATCCTGTTCTGCCAGGTACCGAGTGACGATCGTGAGCTTTCCGCCGTGCGGCATGGACTGCGCGGCGTTGATCACAATGTTGCGGATCACTTGTTCGATTTGCGATTTGTCCACGAGAACGTTGGGAAGATCCTCGGCGTAGTTCTGTGCGAACTCAATATCCTGATCGTTCAAGTAAGCGCTCATGAACTGAATGAGGCGCCCCAGGATCTGATTGAGACTGACGCTCTGCATCTGCGGCGGGCTGACGCGCGAGAATTCTAAGAATTCGCTCGTCATACGATTAAGGCCGTTTACTTCCTCAATAATAATATCCAAAAATTCGCCATGCATATCAATAAACTCGTCCGGCAGTTCATTGCGTAAAAGCTGAGCGGCGCCTTTGATGGAACTCAGGGGGTTGCGCAGCTCGTGCGCGATGTTCGCGGCCAGCTGGCCGGTCTCGGCGAGCTTGCTGACGCGCTCCACTTCTTCCTTCATCTGCATCTCATTGGTGACGTCTTCAAAGACGACGACGACGCCCAGATACTCTCCGGATTCGTTCTTGAGCTGCGAGGCGCTGAGATTGACGTAGGTCTCGTCGCCCTGCGGCGAATGATAACAAAGCTGGTTGCGGGTAAAGACCTTGCCGGTCTGCGCCGTCAGCTCCACCATCTGCATGGTTTCCTCGCGCACGGCCGTATCGACCTGAAGCATCTGGAAGAACTCTTTGTAATGCCGGCCGATGATCTGGTGCGCGCGCAGGTTGATGATCTCCTCGGCGCGCGCGTTCCATGTGACGATATAACCGTCCTTGTTGATCGTAATGACGCCGGCGGCGATGGAGCGCAGAATATTGTCGGTATAGCGCGTGAGGGTGCGGAACGAGCTCATCTCGCGATAGATCGTGGCCGCCTGCGAAGCGACCAGATGCAGCAGCATGACGCTTTCTTCGTTAAAGGCGCCGGGAGTGTGAGCCTGCATGGTCAGAACGCCCACCGTTTCGTCGCCGACCAAAAGCGGGATCGCCAATACGGACTGACGAGCGATTTCCGGGTCGGGCGCCGGATCGTCCTCTTCGGCGACGGAAGAGGCGATCAGGCCCGTGCGGGCGCGCAGAGCGCGGGCGGCGAGGTGTTCGCCGCTCAGCGGCAGGGTGACGGAACCAATGACTGCGGAAGCGTCGACGCCGCGCGCGGCGCGGGCCGTCATCGTTTCGCCTTCTTCATCCACGGTGTAAAGAATGGATTGATCGCTCCAGACAAGGCTGGCGACGATTTCCAGGATGCTGGACAGCGCTTCGTCCAGCGAGGTCGCCGTACGAACTTTCTGCATGAGCTCGTAGATCGCCGAAAGCTCCAGTTCACGCTGGTCGATGCGACGCTCATAGGAGGTGGCGCCGCTGAGGACGACGGCGGCCTGGGAAGAAGCGACGGCGATCAGCTTCAGCTGCTCCACGCCATAGTCTTCGTGCTGTTTGCCGAGCAGCAAAAAGCCGATGGCGATATCTTCGACGACGAGCGGGATCAGAGCGCTGGAATGGTGCCGTTCTAAAAACGCCGCGAAAAACGGCGTCCACTCGGGACCGAAGTATGTGGGGATATCCTGTGGCGACAGCAGGCGGGGCGCGCGCAGGGCCTGCGCGGCGGACGCAACGGGAAGGGCCGCGACGATGTCCTTCAAGTGTTTCTCCAAATGATCCGGGATGCCGCGCCACTCGATCGCACGCATCGCTTCCTTGTTGGATTCGAAGTGCAGCAGAACGCCGGCGTCGCTGTCGGTGATCTTGGCTGCAAGGTCGTTAACAGCCTTGGCCGCCTTTTGAACGCCCGACGTCACCGCGAGGTTACGGCTCACTTCATAAAGCGTCGTCAGCTCCGCGTAGCGCCGTTCCTGGCTGGCGTAGAAACGCGCATTCTCAATCGCGATGCCCGCCTGATGGACGAACGTAGAGAGCAGGCCAATGCCGTCCGCAGTAATCCAGCGCGCAGGGTCGGAGTGGCTGACGACCACGACGCCGATACAGCGGCCGCGCGCGACGATCGGCTGGGCATAAAACGACGTCATGTTCAGCGTATGAGCGTACTGTCGAACGTGCGGCGGCTCCAGATCCGGGCGGTCCACGAGCACGGGAACCTGACGCTGCGCGATACTGCCGATCACGCCCTCGCCGAGGCCGATATTGGCGTCCCGCTTCTCATCGGGGTTCCATTCGAAGCCCCGGACAATGCGCGCGGAGAACCGTCCCGTGTCCACGTCGCACAGGTAGATACGGCATCGGTCGAACTTGACGACATCGACAATGTTATCCGCAACCTGGTTCAGCACCTGATCGAGGTCAAGAGTCGAAGTGATCGTCTCCGTCAAATCCGACAGCGTGGACAGTTCCTGGATCTTATTATTGAGGTTTTTGTAAAGTTTGGCGTTGTTGATCGCGAGAGAGGCGTGAGTGGCGAAGATGCTAAACAAACGGAGGTCGTCGTCGTTGAACGTCGATGTCGGCAGGTTGCGGCGGATACACAGCACGCCCTGCACCTCGCCCTGCTCGTCCTTCATGGGCATGCAGATCGACGAAGCGACGCCCAGCTGCTTTGTGAGATGCTGGTTCTTGAGCTCCGGAACATCGTCCAGAGAATTCATGCGCAGCGGCTGGCCCGTGGCGGCGACATATCCGGCGATCCCGCTGCCGATGAGGATGCGGGTGTTTTCGACAACGCTGGTTGTCAGACCGTAGGAGGCGACGATCGTCATCATCCCGCTTTCCGGCTCCTTGAGCATCAGGGAGCAGGCCTGCGCATCCATGACTGAGGCGGCCTTCTCCGTGATCAAGTCCATCAGGCGGTTGATGTCTTGTTCGTCCGTGGCCTGGCCGATTTCATAAACAGCTTCGACTTCCCGAATTCGCCGCTCCAGCTGTGTGCGCGCGGCGGAGACCTGATCTTGCCAATACGACTGGCGCAGGCCGAGCAGTACGAACGGCGTCAGAGCGTGCGTGAGAACATCCCACACTTCCACAGCCGATCCTTCCGGAAGACGAAACGACCAAGCCCCAAGATGAACGCCGTCGGAAAGCAATATCCGGCAGGCGCGCCAATCGCACTCGCTGGCGGAGTCGTCATAAGTGGTGTGTTTGGAAAGGAACTCCCGTGTCTGGGTTTCCAGCAGTTCGTCGGCGTCGCCCGCGACGCGGGTAAGCTGGTCGGCGGCTCCGACAACAAAAATCGCGCTTCTCTCGGCGCCGAGTGCGTCGTGGGCAAGGGTGTTGAGCTGCTGCAGGACCGGGCCTTCGCGCTCAAACGCACGCGCCGCCTGCAGAAGCAGGGCGCTTAAATCTTGATAGGCCGGAGGGTATTGCATCATATCGAACTCACAGGGCCATTATCCGGTACTTTATGCGCAATGTCAAGGCGAATCAGGTTTGCTGGGGCAGGCATGCGGGAACAATTTCATCAGAAATCAATGCGAGGAACAACCCATGGCCACCACTCAAGAAATTCAGCACGGCGAATCCTACGACAAGCACAAGCCCACGGTCGAACTGGATCCCAATGATAAACAGTTCGGCGCCGCCGTCGCGGCGCAGACGGAGACCCTGGAGGAAGCTGAGATCGATATGCGCAACGGACTGCATGGCGCGCCCGGCCGTCGCCCGGTGCCCGAGGATTTCGAAGATCTCTTAACGCCGGAAGGCAACAGCGGCGATATCGTGGGATCAGACATCTCCGACAGCCCGTTTGCGATCGGTGAAACCGCCAGCATCCATATCCCCGACCGGCGATTTTAATCGATTTGTAATCTGCGAAATGAACTTTTGATGCGTCTCCTCTGTTATAACTATTAAGAAAAGTCAATGTTACACAGTATTGGCGAGGAGACGTAGTCATTATGAGAAGCTTTAAGTCCGTGGGAATGATCGTTGCTTTGGGGGCGCTGTTCGCCGTGACCGTGGCGGGGCTGGCGGCTGTGAAGCACGCGCCGAAGCCCGCATCGGCTTCGGCAAAGGGGTTCGATCCTAAGTTTGCAAAGACCGACGCACAATGGAAAAAGATCCTGACTCCTGAGCAGTATGATGTGACGCGCCATGCGGGCACGGAAGCGCCGTATTCGGGCAAGTACTGGAACAACCACGATAAGGGAACGTACAAGTGCGTGGACTGCGGCTATACGCTCTTCAGCTCGGAGACAAAGTTCGAATCGGGGACGGGCTGGCCCAGCTTCTGGGCGCCGATGGACAAGACCCACGTGAAGGAAATCACGGACAATTCTCTGATGATGTCGCGCACGGAAGTTGTTTGCGCGCGCTGCGGCGCACACCTGGGACATGTGTTCGACGATGGCCCGGCGCCAACGCATCTGCGCTACTGTATGAATTCTGCGGCGCTCGCGTTTGAGAAGGGGAAGTAGCTTGCATCTTGCGTGAGGGCCTCTGAATATGCTATAATAACAGCAGAGTTTCAGATTATTCACTTCTGAAAGAGCGGGCGACAGCCCGCTCTTTCGTCTTGTTAGGGACAAACCCATAATTGGGCGGCGCGCCCTTGGCGCCGTGGGATAGTTCGGAAGATGGTGGGAGGCTTATGAACGGCGATTTTATTGAAGCCCTGCGGCAAATCGAGAAGGAAAAAGAGATTCCCTTCGCCACCCTGCTGAAGACCCTTGAGGTCGCGCTGGGGAAGGCATATAAGAAGCACTATGGAATCGCGGGCGACGTCAACGTCCATATCGATACGACCAAGAACTCATTTAAGTTTTCGTGCGAGAAGCTGGTTATCGAGCCTGTCGGCAACGAGCATGCGGAGATGTCGCTGGAGACGGCCCGCAAGATCAATCCGAACGCCGAGTACGGCGACATGATCGCGGTGGAAGTGACGCCCGAGAACTTCGGACGGATCGCGGCCCAAACGGCGCGTCAGGTCATGATGCAGGAGTTCCGCGAGACCGAGCGCGAAAAAGTCTTCGACGAGTTCAACGCGAAGATCGGCGAAGTCGCGACGGGGATCGTGCAGCGTCATGAAGGCGGAAACGTCTATATCAACATCGGTAAGCTCGAAGCATTGCTGCCCCAGCAGGAGCAGGTGCCTGGCGAGCCATATCGCTTTAGCGATCGTATCAAGGTATACTTGCTGGAAGTCCGTCGGTCGTCCAGGGGCCCTCAGGTGATCGTTTCCCGGTCCCACCCGAGCTTAATTCGGCGACTGTTCGAGCTTGAAGTGCCGGAGATTGCGGATGGGTCCGTGCAGATCAAAAGCGTCGCCCGTGAAGCGGGCGCGCGCTCCAAGATCGCCGTGGCCTGTGAAGACGACAAGATCGATCCGGTCGGCGCGTGCGTCGGCCACCGGGGCGCCCGCGTCCAGGCGGTCGTTTCCGAGCTGTACGACGAAAAGATCGACATCGTGCGCTGGAGCGCCAACGTGTCGCAGTTCGTTGCGGAAAGCCTGTCTCCCGCGAAGAGCGTGAACGTCAAGGTCAACGAGGAAAAGAAGTCCTGCTTCGTCCTCGTTCCCGACAACATGCTGTCGCTGGCGATCGGCAAATCCGGACAGAACGTGCGACTCGCGGCGCGTCTGACGGGCTGGAGAATCGATATCCGGTCCGAGTCGCAGGAAGCGAAGGCCGTCTTCGCCAAGGCCGCTGAGGAAGTGGCTGAGGAAGAGCGGCAGGCCGAGGCGGAGCGGGCTAATCCAAGCCCGGTGAAAGCCGCCGTGGCGACTGCTCCCGTGGTGGATGAGAACGCCGTGGAGTATGATGAGGAAGTCGTCATCACCGCCGACATGCTGAAGGCGTTCGACGACGAGGATTAAGGCTTCGCGCCCTTGCCCCAAATCAGGGCAGGGGACCGAGAGAAAACCGACATGAAACAGCGCCACGTCCCGCTTCGAACCTGTGTCGTCTGCCGTGAAACGTCCGCCAAGCGGACACTGCTCCGCATCGTGCGCGAGCCCGGCGACGATGGCGTCGTCCGTTTCGACGCGGACGGTAAGGCGAACGGGCGCGGCGCGTATGTTTGCGCGTCGGACGATTGTATCGACAAGGCCATCAAGCAGAAGCGCTTCGAGCGCTCGCTGAGTGTGAAGGCCGTATCCGAAACTCTGGCCGCCGACCTCAAGGCGGCGGCCGCAAACGCTCATTCTGCAGGAGTGAATGCGTGATGATTTAAAATAAAAGAGCTGCAACGAGAGGTGAATTGACCTTATGTCTGGTGTGCGTATATACGATCTCGCGAAAGAACTGAAGCTGACGAGCAATGAACTGTTGGATGTCCTGAAAGAACTGGGCGAACCGACAAAGACAGCTTCGAGCACAATTAATGACTCCGCCGCCGAAGGTGTGCGCAAGCGCGTCGCCGACCGGGCGAACGGAGTATCCAACGGCGCGTCCGCGCCGTCCACTCATCATAACGGCAACGGCTCGGCTCCCAAGCCCGCTGCGGCCACAGCGGCTCCCGCCGCCGAAAGCCCCGCCGCTTCCGGCAAAGTCGTGGATATCCCGAGCGTGGTTTCGCTCAAGGATTTCGCCGACCTGATTTCCATTCCGGCCCCAACAATCCAGAAAAAGCTGATGGGCCTGGGCGTACTCGCGTCGCTCAACCAAAAATTGAGCCCCGAAGTCGTCACTCGTCTGGCGAAGAGCTACGGCGTGCCGGTCAACATTGTTGCTCCGCAGGCTGCTCCCGCTGCGCCGCAAGCCGCCGTCGCGACAACCACGAACACAAATGCGATTACGCCCGCGCCGCAGGCTGTGGAAGCCGCGCCGGCCGCTCCCGCCGCGCCGAAGGTGGCCGTGGTCGCCGCGAAGCCGCGCCAGAAGGCTGCCGGCCCCGTCTCCCGTCCGCCCGTTGTGACCATCATGGGCCACGTTGACCACGGCAAGACGACTCTTCTGGACGCAATCCGCAAGGCGCGCGTCGTGGACACCGAGCATGGCGGCATTACGCAGCACATCGGCGCTTATCAGGTGTCCGTTGAGGATCCGACAAACGCAGGAGTGATGCGCAAGATCACCTTCCTGGACACTCCGGGCCACGAAGCATTTTCGGCGATGCGCGCTCGCGGCGCGCAGGTCACGGACATCGCCATCCTGGTGGTCGCCGCCGACGACGGCATTATGCCGCAGACGATCGAGGCGATCAATCACATTAAAGCCGCCGGCGTCCCGATGATCGTCGCCGTCAACAAGATCGACAAGGACGGCGCGAACCCGACCCGCGTTCTGACGCAGCTGACCGAGCATAACGTCATGCCCGAAGCCTACGGCGGCGACGTGCAGACCGTCGAGCTGTCGGCGAAAGAGGGTCTCGGTCTGGACGACCTTCTGGAGAAGATCATCCTCGTCACCGACGCCGAAATCGAGCCGAAGGCCGATCCGAGCGCTCCGGCGACCGGATGGGTTATTGAGGCGGAGATCGACAAGGGGCGCGGCGTCGTCACCACGATCCTCGTTGACCAGGGCACGGTCAAGATGGGCGACTCGGTCGTCGCGGGAACCACTTTTGGCCGCATCAAGGCGATGGTGGACGACATGGGCCAGCGCATCAAGGACGCGCCTCCGGCGTTCCCGGTTGTCATCCTGGGGCTAAACGGCGTTCCGAAGGCCGGCGACCGGTTCGAAGTCGCTAAGAACGAAAAGATCGCGCGCCAGATCGCTGAAGGTCGCGCTTCAGACATCAAGGAAGATCAGATGGGCTCGCGCCGAGTGATGACGCTGGAGGACATGCAGCGTCACTTCAAGGCCACGCCGTCAAAGACTCTGAACTTGATCGTCAAGGGCGATGTCCAGGGATCCGTAGAGGCTATCCAGCAGTCGCTGGAGAAGATCGACCATCCGGAAGTCAAGGTCAAGTTCATCGGCAGCGGCGTCGGCTCGGTCGGCGACTCCGATGTGCAGCTGGCGGCGGCGTCTTCGGCGCTGATCCTCGCCTTCAATGTCCGGCCTGAGCCGGGCGCGGTGAAGATGGCGGAAGCCGAGCATGTCGATATCCGCGAGTATCGGATCATCTACGACCTGTTTGACGACGTCAAAAAGGCGATGGCGAACCTGCTCGATCCGATCTACGAGGAAAGCGCCCTGGGCGTCGCCGAAGTGCGCGCCGTGTTCCGCCTGCCTCGTTCCGGCGGCTCGATCGCTGGCAGCTACATCCTGGACGGCAAGGTTGTCCGCAACGCCAACGTGCGCGTCAAGCGCGGCGGCAAGCTTGTGGCTGAAGGCAAGATCGATACGCTCAAGCGCGAGAAGGACGATGCGCGCGAAGTGGCTCAGGGCTACGAGTGCGGTATCCTGGTGCCCGGTTACGACCCAGTCATCGAAGATCGTATTGAGTGCTACGAACTGAAGCGTATCGAGCGCACGCTCTAAACTGAGCGTATGATCCATGGCGTGGGGGCGAATTTGCTCCCGCGCCGACGGCGGCCGCGTGATGCGGCCGCGAACATATGACTATGGTCATCGGCGTCCTGACGGCTGAATTGCAGATCGAAAGCGCCCAATCGCTGAAAGATAAGCGCCAGGTGCTGAAAAGCATCCTGGCGCATCTGCGTAACGATTTCAACGTGTCCGCTTCGGAAGTCGCGGATCACGATCTCTGGCGCCGCGCCACCATCGGAATCGCCCTGGTGACGACCGACAATCGGTTTGCGAACGAGGTGCTCGATAAAGTGATCGATCACCTGGAACGCGATCCGCGCGCGGAGCTGGGACATTATGAGATGGAGATGCTTTAGAGCGAGCGCCCTGAGGCGCCAAAACGCGTCTCCCCAATGGAATTAACATATTATGCCAGCGACTAGAAAACAGCGCCTGCAGGAAACCCTGCGCGCAGAAATTTCCGATATTATCCGGCGCGATCTTCGCGATCCGCGCTTTTCGAAGGGTCTTCTCTCCATCACGGAAGTGGAGGTGACCCCGGATCTCAAGCACGCCACTGTCTTTTTCAGCGTTCTGGGCGACGAACAGGCGCGTAAAGACGAGCTTGCAGCCCTCAAAGGCGCCACGGGCCACCTGCGTGGCGAGCTGGGACGGCGTAAAACCGTGATCAACGTTCCCGAAATCTCGTTCCGCTATGACGACGCGCTGGAGCGCGGCGGCAAGATGTTCGAGATGCTGGAGCGGATCAAGCGCGAGGATGCCGAGCGCGCCGCCGCCGCGCCCGCGGAAGACGAAGACGCCGAAGAGACGGACGAGCCTGGAGATGATGAAGACGCCTCGGAAACCGAAGACAAGGACAAGGCCGGCGCATGAGCCAGGACACCATCCCCGACCTATTGACGACGATCCCGCAGGCTGCGGAGGCGATCCGGCAGGCGCGCACAATGGTGTTCGCCTGCCATGTGAATCCTGACGGCGACGCCCTCGGCTCCATGATCGGCCTCGCGCTTGCCCTGGCGCCGCTGAACAAGGAAATCACGCTGCTCTCCGCCGACGGCGTTCCCGAGATGTATAAATTCCTGCCGGGCTCGGAACTCGTTCGGCAGGGCTCAGAGACCTCCGAGTTCGATCTGGCGATCGTGCTGGACAGCGGCGACCTTTCGAGGGTGGGGGACAGTGTGCTTCCCATCGTGCAGCGCGCGGCCAAAACGATCGATGTCGATCACCACGTCACCGCGAACAGCTTCGGCGATATCCGCGTGCTCAATTCCAAGGCCGCATCGACTTCCGAAATCGTTTACGCCCTGGTTCAGTACATGGACTTGCCGATCGACAAAGCAATCGCCACGTGTTTGTTTACAGGCGTGATTACCGATACGGGCTCGTTTCGATTTCAAAACGTCACTCCCAACACCTTCCATGTCGCGGCGGCCTTGCTGGAGCACGGCGCGCCGCCGGCATACATCTCCGAAAATGTATTTGAAAATCGCAGCTTCGCCGCGACCAAGATGCTTGGCGCCACGCTTTCCACGCTGACATCCACCCCCGATGGGCGCGTGATCTGGGCGCATGCCGCTTTAGAAGACTTTATCGCGCTGGGCGCGACGGATGAAGACACCGAGGGCATCGTCAATTATGTACGCGGCGTGCGCAACGCTGAAGTGGGCGTGTTCTTCCGCGAGATGCCCGGCGGCTCCGTGCGCATCTCCCTGCGCTCGCGCGACACCGTGAACGTCGCGGAGATCGCGCAGCAGTTCGGCGGCGGCGGCCACAAAATGGCGGCCGGATGCAGCGTTGCGCATCCCTTGGCGAAGGCCGAGAGTTTGGTGATCGGCGCGGTCATCGCCGCGCTTCCGGCGGTCAGTTAATGGCGGCCGCTTCCAAGCCCAAGCCCGATCCTCGGATGGTGGGCGTGCTCAATGTCGATAAGCCGGCGGGGATGACTTCGCATGATGTCGTGTACCATATCCGGCGGGCGGCGCGTGTCAAGCAGGTCGGTCACGCCGGCACGCTGGACCCGGACGCTACCGGCGTTCTTTTAGTTTGCGTTGGCCCGGCGACAAGAATTGCCGAATACCTCGCCGATCAGGGAAAAGCGTATCGGGCCGTCATCCAACTCGGCTCGGAGACCGACACCGAGGACGCCTCCGGCCAGGTCCTTTCGCAGACGGATGCTTCGCACATCACGCGCGAGGATTTGGAGAAGCTTCTGCCGGACTTTATGGGCGAAATCTCACAGATCCCGCCGATGGTGAGCGCGGTCCATCATGAAGGCAAGCGTCTTTATGAGCTGGCGCGCGCCGGAATCACCGTGGAGCGCGAAGCGAGAACGATTCGAATCGATTCGCTGGCGATGAGCGATTTTGCGCCCGGCCCGAATGCAACGGCGATCTTAGACGTTGAGTGCGGCAAGGGAACGTATATCCGCACGCTCTGCGCCGATATCGGCAAGGCGCTGGGGGTGGGGGGACACATGGCGAGCCTGCGCCGGACCGCCGTCGGCGCGTTCCATGCCGACAGTGCGGCGCCGCTGGAGACGATCACGCCTGAGAACGTACTTTCGCTGCTCACTCCGGCTTCGGAAGCGCTGCGAAGCTTTCCGATGCAGTCCGTGGACGATGCGCGGCGCGCGGATATTCTCCATGGACGAACCGTCCCGACCGAACTTGCCGACACGCCGATCGTGCGCGTCGTTGACGCCAATCAGCAGTTAGTCGCGCTGGCGCTTGCCGAAGCCGGCGCGCTGCGCCCGTTTAAGGTCTTTTCCACGGAACACTCATGAAGGTCGTCCACGGACTCAGTTCCTCCGATTTGCCTCTTTCCAACACCGTTGTCGCCATCGGGGTCTTCGACGGCGTGCATCGTGGGCACCAAGAGATCTTTCACCAAACGGCGCGTGAGGCCCGCTCTCTTCAGGCGACGCCGACTATTCTCACATTCGATATCCATCCCTCACAACTGCTCGCCCCGCACAGCTCTCCCGGACTGATCACGACTCTCGCGCAGCGCGTCGGTCTGATCCGCAAATATGGTGAGATCGAGACTGTGATGATCGCGCCGTTCACGCGCGAGTTCGCTGGCCTGTCTCCCTCTCGATTTGTCGAGGATATCCTGGTCGGCGCGCTGGGAGCTCGACATATTCTGGTCGGCGCGGATTTTCGCTACGGTCGCAACCGTGCCGGGACCGTCAGCACGCTCCTGTCCGAGGGCGCAGAGCGCGGCTTCGCGGTGACGATCCTGCCGCCGGTCCTATTCAGCGGGGTGCGGATCAGCAGTACGCTCGTGCGTGAGGCGCTCGCGGTAGGGGATGTGGTCGCGGCGGCGGATTTGATGGGCCATCCGTTCGTTTATTCAGGAACCGTGGTCGAGGGCAAAAAGCTCGGCCGCACGATCGGCTATCCGACGGCGAATCTCGCTCCGGTGGAAGCTGAGCAGATCGCGCCCGCCAATGGAATCTATGCAGGCATTGCGTATCTCGAAGGCGGCCGACAGGCGCACACGGCGGTCAGCGTCGGCTTGAATCCCACCACCGACAGCGACGGGCGCCGCAAGATCGAGGCGTATCTGATGGGCGGCTTCCAGGGCGATATCTACGGACAGCGCGTGGACCTGGAGTTCCGACAGAAGCTGCGCAACGAACAGAAATTCTCATCTCTAGACGAGCTGACGGCTCAGATCGCCCGCGATGTGGAAGCCGCCGAAAAGATCCTCACTGCGATTTCAGCCGTGTGACATTGACAGTCCTTTGGGATTGTGATAAAGTTCAATCACGATTACACTTGCTTCGACGCTGAATTACAAAAAATCTCAATATGACCTGAGGGCGAACGTGTTACCCGACGGAATGGAGCCATGATGCCTCACACTACCCCCTCAGGAAAAAAACTCCTGCAGCGCCTTCGCAGGCTTCTTATCCCGTCTCTTTCGATTGGGATTCTCTTCGCCGCATCTGCGGCGCACGCCACGACACGGCTGGTTCCTTCCCAGTATCCAACGATCCAGGCGGGCATCGATGCGGCCGCTTCCGGCGACACGGTGACCGTGGCGCCGGGCACATATTCCGGCGTCGGCAATACAAATCTTGATATTGGAACCAAAAACCTGACGATCGATTCGACGGGCGGATCGGGCGTGACATTTCTGGATAACAGCGGCGGAACGGAAGCCAACCAGAAACAGACCCTGACAGTCCAGGGCGGACAAAACAACACCATGCTGTTCCGTGGTTTTACCATCAAGAACAGCCTGCATGATCTGGGCGGCGCGATTACGGTAGTCGATAGCAACTTGATTGTCCATCGATGTGTTTTCATCAATAACAGCGCATTGGCCGAGGGCGGCGCCATTGCCGTGATCTCTGACAACGCGGCGTCCGGCGCGGTGATCTCCCAGTGTTCGTTCTTTGGCAACACCGCCGGCGACATGAGCACGAGTTCAGGGTTTGGCGGCGCGATCGAGTGTATCGCGAACAGTCCTGGCTTGGCGCAGAAGGTTCAGATCATCAACTGCGTGTTCGACGCCAACACGGCGAGCTATGACGGCGGAGCGATCGATGTGGCGGGCTACAGCGCAACGAGCCCAATGGTCAGCGTCATCAACTCCACTTTCGTGAAGAACAACGCTTTCGGATATGTTTCGGCCAACTCCACCGGATTGATTCCGCTGCCCGGCGACGGATTGCTCCAGGGCGTTGTGAGCGCTTACAATGGCGTCGCCGCGCTGACCAACTGCGCGCTCTACGGCGATTCGTCGCCCGTGGAGATTTCCACGCTCAACCCAGGTTTCACGGCGAACCACTGCGATGTCAATCAAGCGGGCTATGCTGGAGTGAACGGCAATATCACGGCGCCGCCTAACTTCGTCGACGCCGCTCAGGTCAATCCGGCGCTCGACAATCTGCGCGTCCTGACATCATCCCCTCTGATCGACCTCGGTTCCGCTGTTGGAACGGTCGTTCCGGCCGGAGGAACCGTTCCCGGCGTAGATCGCGACAACCTTCCGCGCTACGCGGCGCCCGATATCGGCGCATTTGAATTCCAGCAGCCATCCGCGACTCTGATGACCGTGAATACTCCCGAAAACACGGCCGTCGCGATCTTGCTCAAGGGACTCGACCGAAACGTCCCGGCGCGCCCCTTGACTTTCATCAAGACCAATCCAGCGCATGGCTTCCTGACGGGGACTGCGCCTAACCTGACATACACGCCCGTCGCAAACTACTACGGCGCGGACAGTTTCACATTCACCGTCAACAACGGAGTCTACACAAGCGCCCCGGCGACTGTCACGATCAACGTCAATTATGTCGCCCCCGTGCTTTTGAGTCTCACTTCGAATGCGACCGTTCCCGGTGGCCAGAATCTGACGGTCCGGGCGACGCTTCAGAACTCCGCTCCGGTGGGCGGATTGACGGTAACCGTAACGAGCGACTCTCCGGTAATGGACGGAGGAACGATCACCATCCCCGCCGGTCTTAACACCGCCGTCGCTGCATTTCCAAGCCACTCCGTGGCGGCTGATACCCCCGTGACGCTGAGCGGAAGTTATGCGGGCGTCACGAAAACGGACAGTATCACGGTGCAGGCGTCGTTCCAGGCCATCGTGTTCACTGTTCCGACAGGCAACAGCGGCGTGGCGGTGCAGGTTGGCGTCTCGCTTTACGCTCCCGCGCCTGTGGGCGGCGTCACCGTCGCTTTGTCGAGCTCAGATGCGAATTTCATTCCTGCGGGAACGACGCTTGTTATCCCCGCAGGCGCCTACGCGGCATTCCGGCAGGGCATTCCGACGACAGTTTCGGCGGACACGGTCATTACCGCAACCGCGACTTTGGGCTCCACCACGAAATCCGCAAACTACACCGTGAAGCCGCCCGCGCTGACGGGACTGACGACGCCCGCCTCCGTGGCGGCGGGCGTTTCTATTGTCGTCACGGCGACGCTGCAAGTGGCGGCGCCCACCGGAGGCGCCGCAGTCGTGGTGAGCAGCAATTCGACGGCGATTGCGGGCGGGACCATCAACATTGCGGCAGGCGCGAAGACGGGGTCCGTGACACTCGCATCGCGCCCTGTGAACGCCGACACGCCGGTGGTGTTGACGGGAACCTACGGATCGATCTCCAAGACCGCGAATATCAATGTGCTGGCGTCCTTCCAGCAGATCCTGTTCACCGTACCGACCACGGTCGGCGGACATACGATCGGCCTGGGAGTTGTGCTGAACGCGCCCGCGCCGACTGGCGGCATCACCGTGGCGCTGTCGAGCACGGACACGCTGATGATCCCGGCGGGAACGACGCTGACGATCCCCGCTGGATCGTACAGCAAGTACCAGTACGTCACACCGTCCGTGGTTGCGACGGACAAAGTCGTCACGGCGACGGCGACACTGGGCTCCGTCAGCAAAACAGCCTCCGTTACAGTGACGGTGCATTAAAAGAGTTAATAATCGGTGCTGCGCAAAATCTAATCTCGGCGTAACACCGATGAATATAACACGAGGCTGCAAATACAACATGGACAAATGGCTGCGTCTGCTCATCACGACAAGCTCCTCTCTGATCTTGATCCTGCTGATCGGCATTGTGATTTGGCTCGCGGGGCATGTGGCTCATACGCTGCTGATCTTCTCATTGGCGGCGCTGCTGGCGTACGCGCTCGATCCCATGGTGGAGTGGCTGCGGCGCACGAAGCTAGGTCCGTCCCACCGGGTTCCCAGCCGTGAGATGAGCGTTGCGGTGGTGGTGCTGACGATCCTGCTGATCTTCGGCTTCGGCTGCTGGTCTCTGGAAGGGCATCTGGTGGCCCAGGTGCGCGCGGTGCACGAGAACGCGCCCAAATACCAAGAGCATCTGCTGGCGTTCGCGTCCACGGTGGATCAAAAACTGGCCGCCGCCGGCGTGAAATTCAGTCTGATGGATACGATCCAGCATCCTCCGAAAGAGATGAAGGATCTGGGAGCTCGCGCTGGGCGAGAAGTTCTGCCCGTGCTGGGGCATGTGTTCAGTGCGCTGGGCGAGTCCGTGATCATTTTGCTGATCGCAGTGTACTATTTGATTTACGGCTCCGGAATGCGCTCCGGGTTTAACGCAATGCTGCCCGAGGACCTGCGTATGCGGGTCGATCTCTGGCAGGACGACGTCAATCGCATTCTCGGCAGCTTCGTGCGCGGACAGCTGCTGATCGCACTTGTGGTGGGAGCGCTGGCGGCAGTCGGCTGTCTGATCTTAGGGCTGCACTTATGGCTGCTGATCGGCCTGCTCGTGACGGCGGCGGCTCTCATCCCAGTGTTCGGTCCTTATCTGGGCGCGATCCCCGCCGTGATCGCGGCGGCGGCAAGCCCAAGCCATCTGCACAATCCCGTGGCGGCGGTCTGCGTTGTTCTGGTGTATTTCGTGATCATCAACGAGCTGGGATCGAAAGTTCTCTATCCGAAACTGGTCGGGGAGGCGCTCGGCCTGCACGCCGTTCTGGTGCTGTTTGTGCTGTTCGCGGGACTGGAGATTGCGGGGGTGGTGGGTGTATTGTTCGCGGCGCCGCTGACGGCGCTGACGATCGTCACAGTCGTCCATCTGTACCGATACTGGCGCGAGCTGCCCGATTCTTCGCTGGCGGACGCCGCGCAGGAGGCCGCAAGACGGCGCTCGAACAAACGAATTACAGAGAAAGAGTGATTATGCTTGACAATACTTTCCCTGCCGAGTATACTAGGGCGAATATCACACAGGTTTTTAAAATTGCTTAGGAGGCCTCAGGCACGCTAGAATGGCTTTGCTCAAAGAACAAAAAGATGTCGTCATCGACACAAACAAGACGCACGAAGGCGATACGGGTTCGCCGGAAGTGCAGATCGCCCTTCTCACCGCTTCGATCAGCACGCTGACCGAGCATTTGAAAATTCACAAGCATGACAACCACTCGCGCCGCGGACTGCTGGTGCAAGTTGGTCGTCGCCGCCGTTTGCTGAACTACCTCGCCGCGAAAGACATCAACCGCTATCGCGCTCTGGTAGGCAAGCTCGGCATTCGCAGCCGATTATAAGATTTTGGCCGGACTACGCTCAGGCGTGTCCGGCCTTTCGAATGCATGCCTCCTTGCGCAATCACGCGGGAGGCATTTATTTTATCATCGTATCCGTTTTCAGCAGACTTCGCTGATTGCCGGGATGCGGTGACATCGCCCGGACGCAGGCGCGTTGAACACAACGGCGTCCCCGCGATTTTAGGAGAAACACACGAACATATGGAACATTTTGTAGAGACGGAATGGTGCGGCGCCAAACTGCGCATCAGCACCGGTAAAGTCGCTAAGCAAGCCAACGGGGCCGTCTGGCTTCAAAACGGCGACACCATCATCCTCGCCACCGCGACCATGTCCAAGGAGCCGAAGGCGCACCTGGATTTCTTCCCACTCACCTGTGATTACGAAGAGAGAAAGTACGCGAACGGCAAGATCCCCGGCGGCTTCATCAAGCGCGGCGGACGCCCCGGCGAGAAGGCGACCCTGATCTGCCGCTTGATCGACCGCCCCCTTCGCCCGCTTTTCCCGTACGGCATGCGCAACGAGACCCAGGTCATCGCGATGCCGCTGTCTTACCAGGCTGAGTTTTCGCCCGACGTCCTCGCCGTCACCGCCGCGTCCGCTGCGCTGACCGTTTCTAACATCCCGTTCAACGGCCCTGTGGGCTGCGTACGCGTTGGACTTGGCGAGAATGGCGAGTTCATCCTGAACCCGACCTTCGAGCAGCAGCAGGGCAACCCGCTCGACCTGATCGTCGCCGCGACCGACGAAGCCATTGCGATGGTGGAAGCGGGCGCCTCGGAAGTCAGCGAAGAAGTGATGCTTGCCGCGATGGACTTCGCGCATGACGCTTGTAAGATTCTCGTCAAGCTTCAGAACGACCTGGCCGCTCTGGTCGGCGTCGTCAAAGTCGACGTTCCCCTGCACAAGGCGAACGAAGAGATCCTGACCGTGATCCGCGACCGCTTCTCCGCATCCCTGCGCAGCGGCCTTCAGGACCCGGACAAATCGTCCCGCGAAGCTGGCCTGACCCTTCTGATCAATGATGTCGTCGATCAGCTGAAGGGCGAGTACCCGGATAACATCGCCGACCTCAAGGAAATCGCCGACAAGGTCGTCAAGGAGCAATTGCGCGACTTGATCCTGACCGAAGGCAAGCGCCCGGACGGACGCGGCACCACCGACATTCGCCAGATCACCTGCGAAGTCGGCCTGCTGCCCCGCGTCCACGGCACCGGCCTCTTCACCCGCGGACAGACCCAGGTTCTCACGACCCTGGTCCTGGGCTCGGGCGACGATGCGCAGATGGTGGACACGCTGGAGGAAGACACCGAAAAGCATTACATGCATTTCTACAACTTCCCGCCGTACTCCGTTGGTGAAGCCCGCCCGATGCGCGGCCCCGGACGCCGCGAAATCGGCCACGGCGCTCTCGCCGAGCGCGGTCTGCGCGCTGTGCTTCCCACCCGCGAGCAGTTCCCTTACACCATGCTTCTGACCTCCGAAGTGCTTGAGTCCAACGGCTCCACCTCAATGGCCTCCACCTGCGGCAGCACCCTGGCGCTGATGGACGCGGGCGTTCCGATCAAGGCGCCCGTCGCCGGTATCGCGATGGGCCTGATCGAAGGACCGGAAGGCAGCGGCGAGAACGGCGTGGGACGCAAGTATGCGGTCCTCACCGACATCCAGGGCATGGAAGACTTCTCGGGCGACATGGACTTCAAGGTCGCCGGAACCGCCGAGGGCATCACCGCCCTTCAACTGGACACGAAGATCGGCGGCGTGCCGCGCGACGTGTTCGTGCAGGCGTTCCAGCAGGCTCGCGATGCGCGTCTGCACATCCTGAGCAAGATCACCGAGGCCATTGCGACCCCGCGTGAGAACCTGTCGAATTACGCTCCGCGCATCTTCACGATCCAGATCGAGCCTGACCAAATCGGCACGGTCATCGGACCGGGCGGCAAGATGATCAAGAAGATCACCGCTGAAACCGGCGCGAAGGTCGACATCGAGCAGGACGGAACCGTCTACATCGCCTCCGTGGATGGCGCTGGCGGCGAGCTGGCCCGCAAGATGATCGAAGACATGACCAAGACGATCAAGCCCGGCGAGATCTACGAGGGCACCGTCGTTCGCTTCCTGCAGTTCGGCGCGTTTGTCGAGATCATTCCCGGCAAGGACGGCCTCGTCCATGTTTCGCAGCTGACGGACTCCGATGAGCGCATCGGCAAGCCGGAAGATGTGATCAAGCTCGGCGATAAGATCCGTGTCCGCGTGACCGAGATTGATCCCCAGGGACGCGTCAACCTGACCGCTCGCGGTCTGGACGAGCCCTTCGATCCGGAAAATCCGGAACCCGGTCGTCCCCCGCGCCCCGGCGGCGGTGGTGGTGATCGCGGCGGACGCAGTGGTGGCCCTGGCGGCGACCGCGGCGGACGCGGTGGTGACCGTGGCGGCGATCGCGGCCCGCGCCCCGACCGTGGCG
>NZ_JBDSQY010000240.1:0-13120 GCF_039929585.1 Capsulimonas sp. | reverse complement strand
GTTCCGGAAGCGCTGCCAACAGCCGTCTGGATCAACCCGCCTGCCCAAAAGGAGGACGAAGAGTTAGGCGACGATCGGCGCGAAAAATAATGGACCAAGTTGTCTCAAACTATTGACACGTTCCGCTCGGTGTGATACCCTTCGGCGCTAAAGCTAGTAAGCGTAACACTCTCAGCGTGCGCTTTGGCTCCCGACATCAGCGCCATCAGGCCGAAGGCGAGGATGCAGGCCGTTCTCGGTGCGTAACGAAGCCGTGTTGACATAGTGTTTCTCCTTGACTAAGAGGAACTGGGGAGTCCCAGTGCGGCGAAATGAATTTTGAATTAACGGTAATTCGAAATTCATTTCGACAGTATCTTAGCATAGCGAACGGATTATGTCAATCTGTATAGCTTTTGCGACCTATGGCACCAGTTATCTGGCCCAATCTGCGATCCGCGCCATAGCTCTGGAAGGCATGGGCTCGCTCGTTTACTCGAAGCGGATCGAGATGGCGGCAGGTTTCAGTCCAGCTGCCGTGGCCGTTACTCCGACCACGCCGCGCTTCCCGGTTGAACGGATGATGGCCGCAAGACGCCCATTGAAAGCCCTGCGCTCAGAGGACGCATCCGGCGTGTGGTCGTTCGGATCGCCGTTGCCCGTTCCGGCAATCAGGCCGGCTGCGCCCGATATCGTGAATATCACTTTATCTGAAGCCACCGGGATAAATATGCCATTCTCATCGACAATTGCCGCTTCGATGACGCTTTCATCCTCCCCGTTGGCCGACAATTTCGTAAGGTCCGTCCTGAGTTCGATCTTGTACGGCTTTCCGGCTGTCGCCACCTCCTGAGTGGCGGCCAATTGTCCGCTTGTATCGTAGGCTCTGGCAGTCAGGGTTCCCGGCGCGTACGTGACGGTCCATTCCGCATGGCCGTTCCGCGGACACGCTTTTCGTCCCAGGCTGACGCCGTTCAAGCTCAGATCGACCATGGGCTCATTCGAAAAAACGATGACCGAGATCGGCTTGCCTTCGCGTCCGGGCCAGTTCCAGTGTGGGGTGATATGAACTGAAGGCTTATCTTGCCAGTTCGCTTTGTAATAGTAATAGACGTCCTTCGGAAAGCCGCACATATCGAGGATGCCAAAGTGGCTGTGGATGTTCGGCCAGCCGTACGGGGAAGGTTCCCCCTTGTAATCGAATCCTGTCCAGACGAAAGCACCCGAAAGATAGTCATTTTCTGCAATCGGCTTCCAGGCGTCTTCCGTCCGACGGACCCAGTTGAGCCAGTCAAGGCTGAAGTCGGTGTAGTTGCCGACGTAGCCTCGCGCGCCATCGTTCTCGTACACGCCGCGATCCGAGACGGCGCTCGACGACTCCGTGAAGATCGTCGGCTGGTTCGGAAAGTCCTTGTGGAATTTTTCGAAGCTCTCGTTGAGGTAGTTGAAACCCTGGATGTCTTCGACGAGAGAGATTCCCTTCCCCCAACTCGCGTTCATCGCGCACGTCGCCAGCCGGTTCGGGTCGAGCTTACGAACGCGCGCGAGCATCTTCTTAAAGATCTCGGCGCCTGTGTCTTTCCCTTGAAGAGGCTCTTCGTTGCAGAGCGACCAGGCGAAGATTGAGGGATGATTTCGATCTCTGACGATCATGTCGTCCAGATCGGAGAGGTCGTCCGCCTTCGTGTCTTCCGCGTATGTGTGCGGGACGTAAGTATCTCCCAGGTGCCGGTTTTCGTCGAGAACGAGCATCCCAAGTTTGTCGCAAGCGTCCAGAAGCGCATTGTTGGGCGGATTGTGGGACATGCGCCAGGCGTTGGCGCCCATGGCCTGCATCTTCTTCACACGCCAGGCTTGAAGATTGTCAGGAACCGCATTGCCGATCCCGGCGAAATCCTGGTGGTTGCAGATACCTTTGATCTTGACCGATTTCCCATTCAGGAAAAATCCCTTGTTCGGGTCGAAACGAACGGTGCGGATTCCAAACGTCGTGACCACGCGATCGACCGGACGGCCAGCAACTTCAAGGGATGTCTCCAATTTGTAAAGGTTCGGTGTCTCCAGCGACCACAGCAGCGGATGGGACAGCGAGATGCGCCTCTTCGATACCGCTCTCGCGCCGGCGCCGATCGGCTCGGACGAGTTTGTCCGGAGTGAGGCGACAATTTTGCCGCCAGGGCTGAGAATTCGTTCGACGACCGCGTATGCCCGGCTGCCGAGTCCCGAGTTCTTGAGGGTGACACTCGTGTCGACAGTGGCCGAATCCGGGTTCGTCTCGTTTCCCACCGCCTTCGGAACCACCCAGACTCCATCCGGCGCAATATGGAGCCGGTTGACGGATGTGAGCCACACATGTCGATAGATTCCGCCGCCTTCGTACCACCATCCTTCGACCTTCGAGGGATCGACCTGAACGGCGATCGTCAACGGCTCTCCGGGCTTGGCCAGCGACGAGAGATCGACATGGATCGGCAGGTAACCGCTCTGGCGTCCTCCGACAAGCTTGCCGTTGACATAGATCTTCGCGTCGCGATAGACGCCGTCGAAGTCGAGCCAATAATCTTTGTCCCGATCCCCCTTCGGGATAACGATCGTCTTTCGATACCAGGCTGACGGGGTGGGCAGGGACGCATGCTGCGGATCGAGTCCTTCCGTGAACGGCTGCTCGATCACGTAGTCGTGTGGAACGTTCACAACGCGCCACGCCGAGTCGTGATAGCCAGGCCCGGACGGATCGCCGCCGGCCGCAGGCGCCTGGGAGAGCCCAAGAGCGACGCCGTCCCACACATATCCGCCGCCCCCGGTGTTCTGCACCAGGACGGTTAGATGGTTTTCGCCTGCCGAATTCCAGGCCGAATCGAGAGAAACGTCGAACGCCTCATCCCATCCCTGATGGCTCGCGAGCCGCTTACCGTTCAGAAAGATGACCGCGTTGTCATCCACGCCGCGGAAGTGCAGCGTGCGCCGGGGGCCTGTGAGCGCAGGCAGCGTTGTCCGGCACCAGGCGTAGCCCGGCTTCTGGTCGAAGACATCCTGGCCGAGCTTCGCTGCCTGCCACGTGTGCTTGCTCTCGTCGAGCAGCGGTGCGTCACCGGTCTCGCCCGGCGAGGCCGGGCTCCAAGTCCAGTCCGTAACCGAGGTTTTCTTGTCTAGAGTCGCCGTCGGGTTCACCCGGAAACGCCAGTCGGCGTCCAGACTCAGTCGCTGGCGATCGCCATTCTGCTGGGCGGTTGCGGGGAGCGCCAGCATGTGCGCACTGGCGAAAGCCATCCCGAACAGCGTGGAGCAAGACAAGCGCATATTGAAGCACAATCGTATTGAAAACACTTAACCGGTCTTTCTGTAATGGAATTATCCGCCCCGACAAAGTTACTCGCGGACAGACGTCTGTGAATGCCGGTGGCTTGAGTCGGCTTACGCGGGCCTATTTACTTTTTGAGTTGGCTCGGTCCAGGGCGGCGCCGTCAAATGGAACAATGATGATCTTGCTGCCATTCAGGTCGTTACCAAGATCTTTCTCTTTTTCGACGTTTATCGCCGCAAACGTCATTGCGACCACATGGCCTTTTTCAATGTAGACGTTGGGGCGCTCCAGTTTACACCAGTGATTGACCGTTCCATTTGCATCGCGAATAAAACCCGCCGTAGGATCGTAGGCATATCCAGCGTTCAGCTTCCAATTGGCGATACCGTCCGAGGAAGTGAAGTGGAATGCTTTGCGGATATCCCATTGGTTCGTCAGGAAATGATAGTGACCGCCGCTGTACCAAATGCAGGGGTCTTCGAGGGTGTAGATATTCGGACAGTTAGGAACTTCTGAAAAAAGAGAAGGCCCCTGAACGGTGTACGGACCGGCGACATCATCGGCAAGAGCGATTAAGCCACGGCTAGTGACTGCCTCGTAACGCCCGTCAGGCCGAAGAATAATATGAAGATTCTCTTGAGTGTTGAAGGCGTCTGAGTAAGCATTTTTAGCAACCGTAACATCCCCCATGTACGACCATGGACCATCGAGGGACTTCGAGACGAAAACACCTCCGCGCCTGACGCCGCTCACCGTGATAGCATAGCGGCCGTCCTTCAGCTGCAGCGGCGTCACGTTGTGACCTTTTCCGCCATCAATGTCCGGCCAGCACAAGCCCCGGTCGGTATACGGTCCATAAAGGTGAGTGCTCGTAGCGTGAATGGCGTGTGAGTCCCACTGCCATCCATTATGCCCATCAGCCTGATTCCAGCGACTTGCGAACATATGGTAGATGCCGTCAGTTCCCTTGATAATGCCGCCATCCCAATAGACATAATCGGACAGGGTCTTGTCTTCCAATCCGTTCGATTGATCGCGAGGCCCCACCTGAGAAGCCCCCCAACAGATTGAGGACAGGGACCTGGTACTTGGCGTCGCGTTAAAGTAATCCATAAACTGAGATGCAGCATTTACCATCGTATCTTTACTCTTATTTTTAAGACCCATGGATTTGCCGCCAAGTTGGGCGGTGAGTGACGGCGCCCCATGACAAGCCTGGACGGTGCTCAGCCGCTGGCGTCCGCCATTCTGCTGCGCCGCCGCGGGAATCGTAATTCCCAGGGCGCCAGCAATGGTCACCGTCAATAATAACAACGGCGATTGCTCCGTGGAGCGGCGCCAATGACAATGCATAAATCTTATCTTTCCAGAAGCGCGGGAGACTGGAGCCTTCCCGCAGCGCCCGCCTGATCACGTTTCTCTCATCACATTCTTCCACGGCAAGACTCCGTAGACCAACGTGATGTCCGCGCGAAACGCCGCCAGTTGTGAACTGCCCAAAAGGCCGCGCCATCATCATGACGTAGCCCCTTGGGACAAAATAGCCTGAACCACTCTCGGACCTCTCAGCCCGGAGACGTTTGCTCGCCGCCATGCCGTTGAGAGCATGGTTACAGTGGCGGGCAACATTCTTTGAAATCGGCTTCCGTTACGGGAGCCGACGCATCGGTAGAACCGCGCGCCGCACTGCTGTTATCAATGCGACAGGAAGGACGGCCCGCCATAGGTCGAAAACATGCCGCCCCATCCAGTGCCGCCGCCGCCGCCCGAGATATGGTACACGTAAATGAACGACTGGGTTCCGGCCGGTTCGGAAGCGCGCAAGCTCGCTGGCGTGTTGAAGTCCATATTTAAGGACGCGTTGCTGACGCCGTAAGAAACGGGCCCACCAGCGCTATACACAAACTTTGTCGTCGATTGTAGAAGCGTCCCGCTGGCGTAGGGGCCAGAGTAGTACAGGACGTCTGTAGTGATTCCGTAGCCGTAGCTGCCGGTGGACGACGCGTTGAACGCGATATTGACGTTGACCGTGTCCGTCTGATGGTCGTATCCACCAGGAGATGCTGTGGCGCCGAAGGCAGTAAGCGTAACACCCTGAGCCTGTGCTTTGGCTCCAGACATCAGCGCCATCAGGCCGAAGCCCACGATACAGGCTGTTCTCGATACGAAACGAAGCTGCGTTGACATAGCATTTCTCCTTAGTTGAGAGGAACTGGGTCGTACTGATGATGTAAGAAATTAAAATTACAATAATTTTGTAATTTTAATTTCTTACCTAGGTAGTTTAGCACAGCAATCGGAATTTGTCAATCTGTATAGCTCTTGTAATAAATAAAACCAAGCTTCCGGACTGCCATTTGGTCCACGCCAGCACGCCTCATTGGTTATTTTGCGCTCAAAATCGCGGCGTATCCTCCCGCAGGCAGCAGCGTAACGGGCAGGAGAGTCTTGGAATTCACGGGGTGGTTACCTCACTGATCGCAGTGGCCGGAGCATTCGCTTCCAAAGAATCACTGAAGCTATGGAGATTCCATTTGCCCTTGCCTAGAAAATTCAGAGGCACGGTAATATGGCTCATTGCATCGCCATTCATCGCGGTCAAATACCAACGGTGTCCAGATCGCCGCGCAATGGCGACGTATTGGCCGATCTCTCCGCCTAGAATGACGGTTTCATCCCACGTTGTTGGTAATTCCCGCAAAAATTCGACTCCTGGTTGGTTGGAGTAATTGGCCGGACTATCGCACATCACAAGCAACGGACTCTGGTAAATTACCGTCATAGCCAACTGGCGCGCGCGTGTGCCCATCACCACCGCAGGAAATGTGACTTTAAAATCAGCCGTGCTGCGATTGAGGAAACCACCGGGCGTGAAATCCATTGGCCCCAGCAAGCCGCGTGTGAAGGGCAAAGTCACCGTGTGTTCAGGCGTGCAAAGGTAGCCAAGTTTATTGTATTCGTTACCCAGCACACCTTCCTGAGTGATAAGATTCGGATAGGTGCGAGACAAACCAGTGGGTTTATAAGCGCCGTGAAAATCAACCATCAGCTTATATTTGGCGGCCGCTTTGAGGGCCGCGACATACCATTGCACCGTTTCCTGGCTGTCACTGTTCATGAAATCGACTTTTACGCCGGCGAATCCCCAGCTGGCCGCCTTTGAAAATACCTTGTCGAAGCCGTCGCGCTTCACGTCATTCGAGTGCATCCACAGGAACAACCGAACGCCTTTGTTATTTGCATAGCTCACCAGTTCGGGAATGTTGATGTGGGGGAGCGGCTGGGTGAGATCATCTTGATACCAGCGCCAATCAACCAACTGGTACGACCACCCCATTTTCGCCGCAAGGTCAATATATTCTTTGTCCGAATCGGTATCTCCGCGCGCATCTAATCCTGTATATTGCGGCAGGTGCGAGTTTACACCGGTCCACCAAGGGTCCCATGAGCTCACGCCAGGCTTAACCCAGGAAACATCCCCCAGTTCATTGGGGGTTGCAAGCGCTGCAACGAGATTAGAGTTCAGCAGATCCGCGCTCTTACGACCGATCATTAACACCCGCCAGGGGCTTTGGCTCGGCGCGCTGGAAACCACCAAGCCATTTCCGTCAGCGCGCGACGCGAGCGAAGCCGTAACTCCCTTACCACCCGTTCCTGAAAGGAACATTCCCCCCCAATCGAGCAAATCCGATTCGGCCACGGCGACTGTGCAGGTAGGCGTCTGAGCTACAAGAGGCAGAACTCCCCAATAAGGCTGACCGCGCCGCCACTGGTCGGTAGTCGTCATGGGGATCTTGCTCAGTTTGGTCTCTGGATACTGGCACTCAGCACAAGACGATTCATTGCCCAGCCAACTGCGATCGTCGTCTGCGAAACAGAATTCAGTAAGCTCCTTGGTCAGAACGAAATTGCCCAGCCCGGAAGCGATCGGCAAATCATAGCGAAAAGCCACTCCATCGTTATATGCCCGCACGATCAGCCCAAATTCACGGTTTGTTTCTTTTTCCCGTAAGGCGAACCGAACTTGATTCCAACGATCGGACACTACGCGGCGCTTGCCAAAATTATCCTCCCAGCTCCCCTTGTGCTGTTGCTTCTGCGTGGAGACAATCAGGGTATTCGCTCCCAGCTCCGCATTCTTGAACTGCAATCCCAGTCGTGAATTCACGACGGCCAATTTACCGTCAACTTGAACGCGATATCGTAATCCTGCATCATCAGAGACGATGAACGTGATTTTTCCATCCGGCGAAATCACGCGCATTTCGGCGGCTTTCGCCATACTGCTGATCAGAACTAAGGAGAGACATAAAATATTTTTTTTCATTGTGCTGGTCTGTCGAGTAAACGTGAATAATTCGGGCAGGGACGTGTTCACTTGATTCTTGCGCCTAATTTAAGAACCCCCGCGAATGAACTCGCGGGACTACTCCTGTCCCGCGATACCCCGCACGACGAACGTCGCGGGGGCGAGGCCGGGCGCCTTGGCCGTGACCACGATCTTCCCCGGACCCTTGGCTCCCACATCGACCAGGCAGTGGCCGTTGAAGGCGCGCCGCTGGGTCGCCTTGTCCGGCGAGTGGTCGCTCGGATCGCCATTGCCGACGCCGACGATCCGTCCAGGCCCTGCGACGGAGAACGTCACCTGGTTCGATGCTGTCGGCATAAAGTGTCCGTGCGCATCGACAACGGTCACGGCCACCGGAAGCACATCCTCGCCGTCGGCAAGGATCGTCGTGTCGTCCGCGCTGAGCCGCAGGGCAGCCGGCGCGCCGGCGGTCACCGCAGTGTCGGTCGCGATCAGTTTCCCAGCCTTGTCGTACGCCTTCGCGATCAGCGTCCCCGGCGCGTAGGGGACGCTCCAGGAGACATGCCCGACAAATGGCTTGTCCTTCACGCCCAGGCTCTTCCCGTTCAGGAAGAGCTCGACGCGAGAACCAGTACTGAACGCCCAAACGTCGATCGGCTGACCTTCCTTGCCCGGCCAGGTCCAGTGCGGCGTCAGGTGCGCCATGGGCCGGTTGCCCCAGACGGACTGGTAGTAGTAGTAATTGTCCTTCGGAAAGCCGCACAGATCCATGATCCCGAAATTCGAGTTGATCGCCGGCCACCCGAAAGGCTGCGGCTCTCCCTTATAATCGAATCCCGTCCAAACGAACGCTCCGGCCATGTATTCCCGCTCAGCGACCGGCCGCCAGGCGTCCTCGGCTGTCGCGATCGAGATTCCCACATTGCTATCGTATGCGGAAGCGTAGCCCTTCTCGCGTTCAACGCTGTAGACGCCGCGTGTCCCGTTCGTGCTCGCCGATTCGCTCGCGATGCATGGCTGTTCGGGATGGGCGGCGTGGAACTTGTCATATTCCTGGGAATTATAGTTGAACCCCTGAATGTCCGTCACACGGGAAATGCCGGCGCCGAAACCACCGTTCATGCCGCACATGATCGGACGAGTCGTATCCAGCCGCAGTGTCTCCCGCTTCAATATCGAGAAGATCCTGGCGCCGTCTTCAGTGCCCTGGATCCACTCTTCATTGCAGAGCGACCAGAGGATGACGCTCGGGTGGTTACGATCGCGCAGGATCATGCTGTTGAGATTGGCGAAGTCGTTGGCGGTTGTCCCAGTGCCTGTCTTCGTGGTCTCGACATCGCCAAAGTGCCGGTTCTCGTCCATAACCAGCATGCCCAGCTTATCGCAGGCGTCCAGCAGTTCCGGATTCGGCGGATTGTGAGACATTCGCCAGGCGTTGGCGCCCATTGCCTTAAGCTTCTTCACGCGCCAGTATTCGAGCCGATCGGGGACGGCGTTGCCGACGCCGGCGAAGTCTTGATGGTTGCACGTGCCCTTGATTTTGAGCGGCCGCCCGTTCAGGAAGAACCCGTGGTCGGCATCGAACCGGATCGTGCGGACGCCGAAGGAGGTATCTACCGCATCGATCACCTTGCCGTCTAAAACAACTGAGCTGTGCACCTTGTAGAGAGTCGGCGTGTCCGGGGACCAGAGGCGCGGGCGGCTGACGGTCAGGCGCTGAGTGACGGTGCTCGCGCTGATAGGATTCGAACTCTTCGCCACCACCCGGCCGGCTTCGTCCAAGACGGTCGAGACCAGGATCGCCTTGGCGGGCGGGCGGACATTGGCGAGGGTAGTCTTCACGACGACGCTTGCCGCCGCAGGAGCATGTCCTGGCGTGGGTTCCGGCAGGCTGGCCGTGACGAACGTGCCCCACGGCGCCACGTGCAGCCGATTGGCGACATTCAGCCAGACGTGCCGATAGATGCCGCCGCCCTCGTACCACCATCCCTCAAACTTGGTCGGATCGACGAATACCGCGAGCACATTCTTGCCGCCGTAATGCGCTGACTGCGTGATGTCGTACCGGAAGCTCGTGTACCCGCATGGGTGCGCGCCCAGAAGCTGTCCGTTCAGATAGACCTTCGCATCGCGGTAGACGCCGTCGAAGTCGATCCACGCGCTCTTACCTTTGTCGGTTGCCGGAAGCGTGAACGTCTTGCGGTACCAGGCCGTGGCCGGGACCAGATTCGCATGCGAATTTTCCGCGTCCGGCGTCACCTGTCCTTCCAGGACATAATCGTGCGGCAGATGGACGGGCCGCCAGGCGGAGTCGTTATAGCCCGGCTGGGAGGGATCGCCGCTGGCTTTAGGCGCCCGGTAAAGACCGAAGGAGACATCTTTCCAGATGAAGCCCGCACCGCCGGTGTTCTGCACCAGGACGAGCAGATGGTTTTCGCCGGCCGAGTTCCAGGCCGAATCGAGAGAAACATCGAAGGGTTGGTCCCATCCCTGGTGGCTCACGAGCCGCTTGCCGTTCAGGAAGACGACCGCGTTGTCGTCCACGCCTTTAAAGCGCAGCATGCGCAGAGTCCCCGTGAGCGGCGGCAGCGTGGCGCGATACCAGGCATAGCCTGGCTTCTGGTCGAAGACATCCTGACCGAGCGTCGCCGCCCGCCACGTGTGCTTGCTCTCGTCGAGCAGCGACGCGTCGCCGATCTCGTCCGGCGACGCCAGGGTCCAGCTCCAGTCCGTGAGCGAGGTTTTCTTTTCCAGTCTTGACATTGGCATCAGCTTAAAGCGCCAGTCCGCGTCGATACGCAGCCGCCGACGGTCGCCGTTGTGCTGGGCGTTCGCTGGGAGCGCCAGCATGTGCGCGCCGGTGAAAGCGATACCGAACAGTAGTAAGCGCGACAATCGTCGATCGGCGCGGAGTCGTGTCGAGAGCATTAGATTAATCTTTCCTGAATGATATTTTCCGGTCCTGCCCGGCGACTTTACTCGAATGTGTATTCCGCCCAGTCGAAATGGGCGAAAGCCGTCGATTCGTGATGGTTGGAGGTGGCGTACATGCCGATATAGGCGCCCGTAAAACCGCCGGCAACCTCGGTGGAGAGATACCGCGTCGCGCCGGACGCGATCGTCTTCTGGTCGCCGTTCCGTACCTTACAGCCGAAATGATATTCTTCGGGGGAGGCGTCGATTGATAGGATCACATCGCCATCACCGAGGAGATCTTCGGCGACGACGGCGACCAGATCGCCGATTCGTCGGCGAACGGCGACCGTTCTCTCTCCCCCGTCGTTACCGCGAACGAATATCTCGTAATGATGTTCCTCGTTCATGATCACGGTCAAGCCGGCCTCTTCCGTAGCCGTCCTGGGATCGAATGCGATACACGCGGAGAAGCGGCATCGGAAATGCTCCTGGCGGCGTCCCACGAATGCGAGCGGCGCGGCGTCATTCAATGTGACCGGGATGCATTTTAAAGTCAGGCTGCCAGGACGCTCGGACAATGACCAGTCGCCAGGATTTGGATTGCGGCGGAAGTTCCAGGGCAGTGCGAGGGTATCCGTGTCGAAATCATCGCAGCTCGTGGCTTCCTGATCCTGTTCCGAGGCGATCATAAACGAAGGCGCAGGCATCTCAAGGTCAACGACGCCCTGGTTTCCAATGAGCGGCCATCCTTCGGAATCCCAGGTCACCGGGGCGAGAAACGTTTCGCGGCCGAGATGGTGGACATTCGGATATTTTGCCGAAACGCGGGTCGCGAGGAACACCGCCCACCATGATCCGTCGTGGGCCTCAATGAGATCGGCGTGGCCCGTCGATTGTACGGAACCCTCTCCCCGGTCTCGATGCGTCAGGATCGGATTGTGTGGACACGCCTCATAAGGCCCCCAGGGGCTGACACTGCGGGCAATCGTTACCATGTGGCCGGCCTCGGTCCCGCCCTCGGCCAGCAGGTAATAGTACAGTCCATTGATCTTGTAAAGATGCGGCGCTTCGGCATAGCGTCCGCCCGAGCCGGTCCAGACGTGCTTGAGATCGCTCCTTAGGCTTCCCGTCTCGATGTCAATTGTGCTCATTCCCGCGTTGCAGGAGAAATAGACGACGCCGTCATCGTCAAAAAACAGCGAGGGATCGATCCCTTCGGCGGGGAGCCCATTGGCTCGTACGAGAATCGGGTCTGACCACGGGCCTTCCGCGCGCTGGGCAGTCACGTAGAAATGCCCCATGCCGGAGACGTTCGTGACCACCATATAGAATGTGCCGTCACGCCATCGAATCGTGGGCGCATAGATCCCGCCCGAACTGCCCGCTGTCTTGAGAGGAAGCTGGCTGTCCCGCGTCAGACAGTAGCCGATCTGCCGCCAGTGGACCAGGTCCGTACTATGGAAGATCGGAACGCCAGGAAAGTACTCGAACGTACTCGTGACGAGATAGTAGTCGCTGCCCACACGGCAGATGCTGGGGTCCGGATGAAAGCCGGGAATAACGGGATTACGGTATCTCATGGTAGCGGTAACTGACTCTTTCTCACTGGGCCGGCAGCACGGAGATTTCAGCGGCGCACGTCCAGCCATCCTTGTTGACCGTTTGCAAGGATGTGAACCGGAAGAAGCGGGCGTCGACGGGCGAGAAAGTCACCTGCTGGAGTGAGGGATTGTTCCGAATATTGGCGAACATGCCTGATTCAATAGCAGTCGCCCAATTGACTCCATCCGTGCTTGTTTCAAATCGGTACTTTTCCACAACGCCATTGGGCATTCCATCCTGGCGCGGCAGATACGTGAACCCGGCAATTCGGTGCGATGTCCCCATGTCGACCGTGATGGAATGGGGCAGCGTCAGATCGCCATCCCAACGTGTGTGCCAGTACGTAGAAGAATTGCCGTCAAGCGCATTGATTGCGGCGTTATTACCGCGGGTAGTTTCTTCACTGTCCACGCTCACGATCTTCCAGTCATTCGCCATCAATCCCGTGAATTGCTTTTCCGCCGCCAGACCGATTTGACCGTGAAGCTGCAAATTCGCCGCTTTCACGACACCGCCAGACGCCATGGGGATGGGTGAGCTATAGACAGGCGACTTGGCCGTCGGAGTCGCTCCATCAACGGTGTAAACGATGGAAGAACCATTCGCATTGCTCAGCGTGACGGAACCGTTTGAGGCGCGCTCGGAAATCTTAGGAGGCAGCATATCCGTCGTTTGCTTAAAGAGCCCGATTTGGGCAATCGTCGGCTCCAGTCGGGAACCGGTAATGCGGATGCGCACCTGATTGGTTGTGATGGGAGACTTCAGCCGCACCAGGCGTTTGTGTCCGATTGTTGTAAGTTCGTCGGACTCGATGTGCTCGGCAGGGATCCATTCTGAACCGTTCCACGTGTCAATGACAAATGATTCGACTCTTTGGCTGCGATGATCCACCGCTTCCTGAAGCGAAACGACGTCAAAGGTGACTTCTTGTGGAAGTTCCAGCGTCAACGCAGCGTCGGCATGCCCCGGCGCGGCTTCCCACCAGGTGTCGAGGTTTCCGTCCAGCGCCA
>NZ_JBDSQY010000239.1:0-36792 GCF_039929585.1 Capsulimonas sp. | reverse complement strand
AGCTCCCACTTCCCACTGCGGAGCAGCTTGCAGGGAAGGGGGAAATCGAGCTTTAGCTCGATGGGGGGTTAGGCGGCGTTGACCCGGGCAAGCAGAAGCGAAAGTCCTAAGATTGATAGTCTACCAGATCACAAGACTTTGATACTGCTGTCGCTCGTCTTAAGCACGCTTACTTCTCAGAAATACACTTCGATTCGAGAGATAGCAGCGTTTCCTTTCGTTCCAATCCGCCTCCGTACCCAACTAGCTTACCGCTTGCGCCAATGACACGGTGACATGGAACGATGATTGAGATCGGATTTCTTCCATTCGCCAGTCCGACGGCGCGCGAGGCGTTCGGGTTGCCGATCTTCGCCGCAAGCTGGCCATATGTCATCGTCTGCGCGTAGGGAATCTCCCGAAGCATATTCCAGACGATCTGCTGAAAGGGAGTTCCTCTGGGCGCCAATGGCAAATCGAAATCGGTCCGTTCGCCCGCGAAGTAGGCAGTCAGCTGCCGGATCGTTTCCTGGAAGGGAGCAGCTTGATCGTCGCGAATCCATTCGTCGGCGAATAATTCGGCGTGCTTGTGCTCGTTCATGTAGAGGCCGGTAAGAGAGGCGCCGTCGGATGTCAGTGTGATTGTATCAACCGGGGATTCGAACTGTGTGTAATAGATCATAGTTTTGCTCCGAGAGAAGAATTATAGTTAGCCCACAGATGCAGAGCGGCGTACGCTCGCCAGGGCCGCCATTGATCGGCCAAAGCGAGGACACCTTTGGGATTTTTTTCACCAAGCGCCCGGCATAGGATAAGATCTGTATGCGGAAAAGCATCTGCCCAACCTAGAGCGCGCATGGCGACATACTGCGCGGTCCATTCACCGATACCGGGAATCGCGCGCATGCGCGCCATTGTTTCTATCGGATCAGAGCCGGGTTTCAGGGAAAGATCGCCGGAAGCGACGGCCTGAGCCACTCCGATGATCGTTCTTGTTCGGGATGCGATGATCCCCAGTGAGGCGACTTGATCGACCGTGAGCGCGGCGACCGTTGCGGCGTCTGGGAAATAGTACGTCAATCCCGGAATAGGAGGAGCGGCGGGCTTGCCGAAGGCGGCGCTAAAACGGCCCGCTACGGTTGTCGCCGCCTTGACACTGATCTGCTGTCCGAGAATCGCGCGTACTGTCAGCTCAAAAGGATCGAACCCACCGGGAATGCGCAGGCCCGGATAACCTTTCGCCAGCGAGCCAAGCGCGGCCGTAATCACCGTAGGATCTGCACTGAGATCGAAGAGCTGCTGAATGTGTGAGAGCAAAAGAGGAAATACTGGAGAGAGTGAGGGTGACGCCTCAATCCGAAGACTGCTCCTGGAATCTGTCAGCGCCGCAGTAAACCAGCCATGAGTTCCGCTGAGGGCGACAGTACGAGAATATTCTCCGTGGGAGATGGTCTCAACGCCCGCAGTGGCGTGAGAGGCAAAGAACGCAAGCAGAGCTTCCCAATGGAATGGCGGGATAAAACTAAGCTCGCATACTAAATTGTGTTTTGTGAAATCCATGACTTTGATGCGCTCTCTTTATTGTAGCGTGTCCACGCCATCAAAGTCTCTCCGATTATTGCGATGGAATATTATTGTGAGTGCAGAAAAGAGCTACGCGCTTATCAAATCCTGAATATAGAAATTGATAAGCGCGTTTACTTTTTTTGACGATTTAATGCCCGGCGTCGATAGGGGCGGCAGAGTTCGTCTGGCTTTTTCCCTTGCGGAAGAGCAGCAGGGCGGGCAGCGAGAAGGCGAACGCGGCCGCGAGCAGAAGGAAGGCGTCGTCGTAGGCCATGGTCGCCGATTGCCGCTCCACAATACGTTCGACGATCCCCCAGGCGCCTTGCTGTGCTGCAGGGACGCTCATTCCCTGGCCAACCAGGCGGTGAGCAATGGCCCCAAGGCGGTCGAGCATGACGGTGTTGCCCGGTGACAGAAAGCCGACCAGGTCCGCGCGGTGCGCGGCTGTGTGGCTGGTCACGTATGTATTGATGATCGCGATCCCGAAGCTTCCGCCAAGCTGGCGGAACAGGTTCGTCAGGCCCGCGCCCTGTGCGATCTCCGCGCCTTTGAGGCTGCCCAATGACGCGACAGTAATTGGGGTGAACAAGAACCCCATACCGACGCCGCGCAGCATCAAACCAATCTCAATATCCGGTCTCCCACTTTGCGGCGAAAGATGGCCCAGAAGCCACTGAGATAAGCTGAACCCGATTAAGCCGATCGCAATGAGCACTGGGGGCTTGACCAGTGGGTTGGCGCCGTTAAGAAGCCGTCCCGCGAGGATCGTTCCGATGATTGTTACGACGCCCGCCGGAAGAAACAGCAGACCGGCTTCGGTAGGCGAGAAGCCGAGAACGCTCTGCACGAAGAGGGGCATCAGGAATGAACCCGCATAGATTCCCGCGCCGCCGATGAATAGCAGAACGCATCCCGCTGTCAGCGCTCGATGCTTCAAGACGCGCAGATTGACGACGGGCTGTTTGTTGGTCGGCCATAGCTCCCAGATCACAAACGCGATCAGAGAGACTACGGCGGCGATTGTCAGACGGACAATCCAAACGTCGTCGAACCAATCGTAGCGCTGTCCTTCTTCCAGGACGTATTGGAGGGAGCCGAGCCCCACGGTCAGAAGCCCGATCCCGGCCCAGTCCACGCCTCCGGTCTGCTGTTTATGCGGCGAGTCACTTAAGAAACGCCAGACGAGAAAGGCGGCGATAAGCCCAAGCGGCGATTTGCTCCAGAAAATCCAGGGCCACGAATAGTTGTCCGTGATCCATCCGCCGAAGGCTGGCCCGACCGTCGGGCCTAGCACGATCACGACGATATAGAGCGCCTGGATCATTCCCTGTTGATCCACGGGGAAGACTTCTCTTAAGGCCGCCTGCGCTGTCGAGAGTAGAGCCGCGCCACCGGCGCCCTGTACGATGCGCCAAAAGATCAGTTGTCCCAGGGTGGTCGACGCGCCGCAGAAGAACGACGCCAGTGTAAAGAGCAAAATCGACGCCGTGAGATAGCCGCGTCTTCCGAACACCGATGAAAGCCAGGCCGTAAGCGGAAGCACAATGACATTGGAGAGGATATACCCCGTGGCGACCCATCCGATTTCGTCGGAAGTCGCGCCGAGGTTCCCGGCCATCTGACGCAGAGCGACGTTGACGCTCGTCGTGTCAAGCAGCTCCAGGAATGCGCCGGTCAACACCGCCATGAGAATGATCCACCGGTAGGGGTTGAGCGCCGGAGTATTTTGTTTTGATTGCTGCGAGTTGGTCGCCATAAATACCACTTTCGATGTATATACAACTATTTTGAACCAAAAAAGCTGAACGATGGAAGCTAGCGCGAGGATGCTCTGTCCCGCGCCGGGGTCGAGAGCTCCGCTACCTGCACGAGATGGGAAATGAGGCCGCGCCACTGATCAAGTCCCAGATGCTCCTTGATATACGCCTGCGCCTGACGCCATAGCGGAAGCGCCTGCTCCAAGGCCGCGCGTCCTTGTGCGGTGAGTTTGATCTCACGAACGCGCCTGTCACGTCCCGGCTCGGCTACTACTAAACCATCCCGTTCCAGTACCTTGAGATTGCGGGAAAGTGTCGTCAAATCCGTGACCAGCAGATCGGCAAGCTGGGTCATGGTGGAAGTCTCTTCCCGCGCCACGGTCATCAGCAGGCTGACTTGAGTGCCGCGCAGTCCCGTCGGTTGTAAGATTTCATCGTAGACATGCGAAATGGCCCGGCTCGCCTTGCGTAAATTCAAGCAAGTGCAGCTGGCGACTGTTTCCGGATACGACGGCAATGAGAGTTCTTCTTTGAGAGACATAATAGTAGTATATACAAGTATTGTGAAATATGTCAACCCGTCTTAAGGGAAGAGTGTCAGTCCACGCGCCTGAGTGGCTTCCAATCGGGCCAGAAAATCGCGTCTTTTGATTTCCTGAGCGCCCAGCACTTTCATATGCGGGGTCGTCATCTGAATGTCCATCCAATCGAGGCCACGGCCACGCAGATGATCGATCAGATGCAGCAGGGCCAGCTTAGAAGTATTCGCCGACGAATGAAACATGCTCTCACCCGCGAATACGCCATCTATGGACACGCCATATAAACCGCCGACGAGAGCTCCCGATGGATCCCATGCTTCAATACTATGCGCATATCCTTTTTCATGGAAGGCAATATATCCTCGTAACATCTCTTCCGTAATCCAAGTTCCCGCCTGATTGGGACGCTTCGCGAGCTGGCATGCGCGTATCACCTGATTGAACGCTCGATCTATGGTGAAAGTCAAAGGAGAATTGCGCTTCAGCCGGGCTAACCGAGGCGGGACATATAATTCATCAAAGTCCAGGATCGCCCGCATCGGGGGGCAGAACCAAAGTAAAGGGTATCCTTCCGCTGGCCAGGGAAAGACGCCATGACGATATGCCCACAGCAGCGAGGCGACGGTCGGCGCGCCGCCGACGCCAATGACTTCGGCGTTTCCGGCGGCGTGAGGGGGGCTGGCAATGAAAGCAGGAAGTTGGTCAGCGCGCATAGGATATTCTCTCGGGTAAACGATTACTATCGTCTCGAATTAAGACTGCTCGCTTATCATCTTCACATACTGTTCTGAAACTTCGCGGAGACTCTCGGATGGATGGGAAGAGGGAGATGACGAATGCAAGATCTGCTTAACATCCTCTTCCGTCAACATGGCTTCTTTAACTCGCTGAATGTCAGCACGCGCTTGCTCAATCATCGTCGAGCGAATATAGTCGTTAATGCTCAAACCCTTCAGGCGCGCCGCGAATTCAATCGTTGTCTTATGACCCGCTAACATACTGATGCTGATACGCTTCCCATGATTCTTGCCGGGTTTCGCCGCAGGCTCTTCGTCGAATTCGTCCACCGAGTTTTCCACAAACTCATCCACCGGATTTTCCACAAATAATGTCGTGCTTTCACCGATCCGGATTGTAAACTCTTTTCCCGGACGCGCACCCGGAACCCTCTTATTCGACGAGTAAGTCATCGCAAAGCCTCCACAATGATTATACGCGTTCTGCGCGCGATGCGCAAAAACAAAACAGCCTCCACAAAGCTGCGGAGGCTGTTTTCAGAGCGAACTATCCCGCCAGCATTTCCCGACGGGCGGCGAGCTTGGCGATGCGCTGGGTGAGGTCGGCGGAATCGGTGCGGGCCTTTTCCACGACTTCGGGCAGGGCGCGCTCCACGAACTGTGGATTGTTCAATCGTCCTTCCAGGCCGCCACGCTCTTTTTCGAGCTTCGCGATCTCGGTGGCGAGCCGAGTGGACTCCTTCACGGGGTCCACGCCTTCGAGCAGCTCATCCGCTGGAATGTAGAACGTTGCGCCGGAAACTCCCGTCGCCACCGTACGCGTTCCTTCAGGCGTCGCGCTTTCGATCGTCACCGTACCAAGACGAGCGAGATTCGTAAGCGCGCTTATCTGATCCGTCAAAGTCGTGCGTGCGCTATCGCTGTCAGCAACGGCCGTCACAGTGAAGCGGCGTGCGAGGATCGCGGCGCGGGCGGCTTCGTTCTCCTGACCTCCCGGTGTAAACTCGGCGCGCAGGGTGCGCAGAGCGGTGATGCTATCGATCAGCAGCGCCATCCCGGATTCGGCGGACAGGTCCACGAGTGTTTCGTCGGGCTGCGGATAGAAGGCTGAGCAGATGGATTCGCCCTGGTGGGGAATCGCCTGCCAGATTTCCTCGGTCACGAACGGCATCACTGGATGCAGCAGGCGCAGTGTGCTTTCCAGCACGGTCACCAGGACGAACTTCGCCCGCTCCTTGGCGGCTTCGTCCTCGCCGTTCAGCGCTGGCTTGCACAGCTCCACAAACCAGTCGCAGTACTCATTCCAGAGGAACTCATGGAGCGCGTTGCAGGCGTCATCCAGGTCATAGCTCGCCAGGGAGGCATTCACCGTGCGTGCGGTGTGCTGGAGACGGCTTAGAATCCAGCGCTCCGGCAGCGAATAGCTGTCGGAATCAGGTGCGATCGGCGTGTAATCGTCGCCGGTGTACATCAGCACGAAGCGCGCCGCGTTCCAAAGTTTATTCGCGAAGTTTCGCGCCTCGGGAATCCGATCCTCACTGAACCGGATGTCCTGCCCCTTCGAAGCCAGGCGCAGAAGCGAGAAGCGAAGCGCGTCCGTGCCGTACTTGTCGATCATATCTACGGGGTCAATACCGTTGCCGCTTGACTTGGACATGCGCCGGCCCTTCTTGTCCAGCACAGTTGCGAAGATATACACCTGATCGAACGGCTTTTCGCCCATAAACTCGATGCCGGTCATGATCATACGCGCCACCCAGAGATAAAGGATCTCGCGGGAGGTCGTCAGCACATCGGTCGGATAGAAATACTCTAAATCCGGTGTCTTCTCAGGCCAGCCAAGCGTGGCGAAGGGCCAAAGCGCCGACGAAAACCAGGTATCGAGCACGTCCTCTTCCTGCGTCAGCTGATCCGTGCCCGCGCGCTCCACGGCTTCCTGCCAGTTGCGGGCGGCCACATGGGTTCCATCGGGCCGGTAATACACCGGCAGGCGATGCCCCCACCAGAGCTGGCGGGAGAGCGGCCAGTCGCGCAGGCCGTTCATCCAGTCGAGATAGATCTTCTTATAGCGATCCGGCACGAACTCAATGCTGTCGTTCTCGGCCACGTCGATCGCGCCGGCCACCAGCTCTGTGTTCGCCATCTTCATAAACCACTGATCGGAAAGCAGCGGCTCGATCGTCGTATGGCAGCGTTCACAGGTCGGCACGCGGTGCGGGTGGTCCTCCACCTTCTCAAGCAGGCCCAGCTCTTCCAGGTCCGCCACGATCAAGTTGCGCGCCTCGTAGCGGTCCATTGTGCTGTAGCGCTCGCCGGCCTGGGCGGTCATGTTGCCGTCGAACCCGATCACCGTGATCTGTTCCAGATTGTTGCGCTTGCCGGCCTCATAGTCGTTCGGGTCGTGCGCCGGCGTCACCTTCACGGCGCCGGTTCCGAACTCCGCCGAGGCGTAGCTGTCCGCGATCAAGGGAATTTGCCGGTTCGTGAGCGGCAGCGCGATCATCTTGCCGATCAGGGCCGTATAGCGCTCGTCTTCAGGGTTCACCGCCACGGCGCTGTCGCCCAGCATCGTTTCCGGGCGCGACGTCGCCACCACCACCGACCCCGAGCCATCGGCGAAGGGATAGCGGATATGCCAGAGATGCCCCGCCTGATCTTCTTCCTCCACCTCAATGTCCGAAATCACCGTTTGACAGCGCGGACACCAGTTGATCAGGCGATTGCCCTTGTAGATCAGTCCCGCGTCATAGAAGCGTACAAACGCCTGCAGCACGGCGTCGGCGTAGCGCTCATCAAGCGTAAACCGCTCCCGCTGCCAGTCAAACGCGCATCCGAGGCGCTTCAGCTGAGACACAATCCGCGTCCCATACTCCGCCTTCCACTCCCACACCTTCTCCACGAACTTCTCGCGGCCCAGGTCAAAGCGCGTCAGACCATCCTTGGCGATCTGCTTCTCCACCACGTTCTGTGTGGCGATCCCCGCGTGGTCCGTTCCCGGCAGGATCAGCACCGTGAATCCCGACATCTTCTTCCAGCGCCCCAGCACATCCTGCACCGTATAGCACAATGCGTGCCCCATATGCAGGCTTCCCGTCACATTTGGCGGTGGTATTGTAATACTGTACTTTTGTTTTCCCGGCGTCGGCTCCGCATGGAAGTACCCTCGCTCCTCCCATTCGGCGTACCGTCGCGCCTCCACATCCTTCGGCTCGTAAATCTTTTCCATCGTGTCCCACCTTTCGCAAAAGAAACAGCCCCCGCGTCCTACTGCGACGCGGATCACTGCTGCGTGACCGGCCGCAAGGACGCGAGGGCTGCCATTTGCAGCGCCGACGCGCGGTACCACCTTGCTTTCCAGAGACCTAATAAGACAGGTCGCTAGACACTCTTTCGTAACAATCAGCTCCGGGGCGACCTTCAGCGGGCGGTCCGACGAAACGCTTGCACCTAAACGCGCTTCTCTCTGGGACGGTCGATCCGCTTACTCTTCCCCATCATTGCCGATGGTAGAGATATTATGGCGGGTTCGGGGAGGGGAGTCAAGGGAAATCCATCTTATAAACCTTTGGCTCCTGTTCCAATAGCGGAACAGAAGCCAATAGGTTCATTCGAGATATCGATCCGAAGAAAGATCTTATGGCGTCACGGTGAAGGCCTGGGGATTGGAGAAGTTGCTATATCCCGTGTTCACAACACGCACAACATAGTTGCCTTTTACAGCGGTCACGCTGCTGGGGACAAGGACCCTCAGCTGGGTCGGCGAAACAAACGCCATCGCGAGCGGAGCGCCGTTATTGATAGTGATGGTGGACGAGGCCTCAAAGTTCGAGCCGGACAGCGTTACCGTCACTGCACCTGCGCCGACTGCCGTATGATTGGGCGTAAGGCCCGTCAGCGTTGGTCGCGTCGCCACTGCGAGCGTGGCGGGCGCGGACGAACCGCCGTGCTCGAAAGAGTCGACCAGACGCACCATGATATTTCCAGGGTTCGAGAGCAGGGAGCTGGGAACGGGAACGGTAACCCGTGATCCAGTAATCGCTTCCGGCGTTACTGGGGCGCCGCCGTTGAACGAGACCTTCACGGTGGGTTGATAGTTGTAAGGGCCATAGAGGTTAAGCTTGAGGCTCGTCAGGCCGACGCCCACACGGTCGGGCGAGATCAGGCTAATGATCGGCGCTGGGAGCGCTACCGTCAGTGGCGCTGGAGTGGAGGCGTTGCTCCAGCCAGGGTTGACGACGCGTACGAAGTACGAGCCCGCTGTGTCCGTGACACTGGACGGGACAATAGCGGTCAGTTGATAGGGCGAGACAAAGGTCGGCGTGATGGTGTAGGTATCATTAACCGTCACCACCGCGCCTGGATCGAAATCCAGTCCGTTGATCGTAATCTGCGCAGCCCCGGCTCCGGGGAAGAGCCGATTGGGGTTAATGTTCAAAATAGTCGCGCGGGGCACGGTGACGTTGAAGTATTGGGTGTTGGACGCTCCGCCGCCGGGCGCGGGAGTGACGACCTTGATAGCCATGGTTCTCGGCTGGGCCATCAGAGAAGCTGGTATGACGACCTGCATCTGTGTCGCCGACAGGTAGTGCGATGACGCCTGCACGGAGCCGTTGAGCAGAACGGTGCTGTCGGGATCGAAGCCAGCTCCGTTGATCGTAACCGGTATCGAAGGCATGCCGGGGATCGCCCGATCCGGGGTCAAACCCGTGATCTGCGGGACCGGTGCTGGGATAGCTTTGTATACTACCGTTTTGTAGATAATCCCACTGTTAACCTGATAAACCTTGCCGAGAACGTCGACGTTATCGTTGATACAATAAGCATCAACGAACTGATAAGTATGGCCGCCCGACACGATTCCATCCAGAGGGATATTCGTTAGGCGGTACGCCCAACCATTTCCAGGACTGCCATTCAGGATATAAGCGTATCTTTCAAGAACGTCTCCAAGATTATTGAAGCTGATCGGCTCAGAGGTCACAGTTCCAATATAGTTGTCGATAATTGGAGGTGTCGTGAGGGTCAGAATATGGTAGTTCGATGTGACGTAATGATAATCATGATACGTGGTCAGCACTTGGTCTTTATCGTTGAACGCAAAAAATTGGTTTAGGCTAATATCTCGGTTTGCCGGCGTTGGCATTGGCAGGAAAGTCGGTACGCCGTCCCTCCAAATGAGAACGGAAACGCCGTCAATGCCGTTGGACATGTCGCCAAGGACGTCTCCACGATTGTTAAGGGATCGATACGAGTACGCAGCGCCGACTGGAGCACCGACAGGCAGAGGTAATTGGCTGAACTGACCGTTACGCCATAGGAAAGGTAGGCGTCCCGTAGGGGAGTATGCGTAGCCAACGATATCGCCGCTGTCATTCAAGCTAGTTCCGATTGTTGAAGGATATCCAGGGATTTTGCCGATGTCCACTGTAATTCCGGTCTTCGTATCGAGCACACGTGTCGAAATGTCGCCTGAAGAACCGCTGGTATACCCAAAGTACATAATCTGACTGTTGTTGTTCAGAATATAAGAGTTACGCATTCCAATAACAATGATCGGATTGAGCGCTGGCAGTCGAACCACTACGCTGTTGTGCAGCAGCACAGGATAGAGACCGTTAATTTCCGACCCGTATCCAAGAATATCACCGACATTATTAATTTTCGTCGGAAAACTTATCGAGAGAGGCACATCGACGAGCACACGTTCGTGCGCCTGCGCCTGCGCCTGCGCCTGCGCCGTCGCCAGCATTCCGAAAGTCACAGCAAACGCAGCGATGCGGCACTTCATTGAGCCTTGTTTCCGTACTCGCATTCGATTGTATAAAGCCTGTATCATGGGGAAGAGAAGCCCTTTCGTGAGCAGTCAAGAGGATTTACTCTGGTGGGCAAGCCAGTCGGCGCTATGGCGTAAATTACTGCAAAAAGCTGCCAGGTCGCCAAAAACTCAATTTACTGATTTTGATTTCTACAATCATATACTACAACATAAGAAGGATATTTAGTCCCTTTTTAAATAATAGCTCTTGAACTTCGAGCGAGCAGTTCTCACCAGATGAGATTTCACACAAATCATTCCAAGGTCCTCACCAAATCACTCTCCACCTTTAAGGTGGAGAGTGATAAACAATTAGGTATCGATCAATCCAAAGAGAACACCACGCCTATCGAAATCGCAAGCCGTCGTCTTTCCGAAGCCACCCTTCGCCGTCGCTTTGGCGACGCGCTCATTCTGGATGTCACCTCACGCGCCCCGGAACCGTGGGTTCGGTTCAGTCCGTTCTTTCCACATGGTGGAATTCCAGTTCCGTTTACTTCGAACTCAGCTGGCGCTTCTGTGGAGGGTATTTGGCAGGGGTTAAAAGTTTTTGAGTCCGCGGATGTGGACACTGCCACGATTGAGAATGCAACGATGCGCGGGATCAAGCGGACGGAGCGTCGGTTTGGAAAGGTGAGGGGACATCGGGAGGGAATAAATGGAGCGCGCTTACTTTCTTATGGAGAGGCGCGGCGTGGAATTTATCTGCTTACATATTTGTGGGTTCTGGAAAATCGATTGCAAGATCAGATCGGCCAATTGCATTCTCTAGCGAATAGTCAGAGAGTGGTGCTGCTGGATTATGAGACGAATGAGGATGTGGAAAATCTGTCGCGACCGCTATCACATGCGTCATTGATTGTCGAATACCATCAACAAATAAAATCAGCGTCATAGATAGAGGAAAGAATCTGGCCTCGCGATGTTGGCTGTATTGAAAAAAGCCTGGCTCCTGTGTCTGGTTAACAGAACAAGAGCCAGGCGATTGAGTAGTAACTCCACTGTGAAGAAAGATCTTACGGCGTCACAGTGAAGGCCTGGGGATTGGAGAAGTTGCTATATCCCGTGTTCACAACACGCACGACATAGTTGCCTTTCACGGCGGTCACGCTGCTGGGGATCGTGACCGTCAGCTGGGTCGGGGAAACAAACGTCGCCGCGATGGCGGTGCCGTTGTTAATCGTAACCGTGGACGAGGCCTCGAAGTTCGAGCCGGTCAGCGTGACCGTCACCACTCCGGAGCCGACGGTCGCATGGTTGGGCGTGAGGCTTGTCAGCGCGGGGCGCGGCGAAACCACTAAAGTCGCGGGTGCGGAGGCTCCGCCATTGGCGAAGGAATCGACAACCCGCACCGCAATATTGCCAGGATTTGCGAGTAAGGAACTGGGAACGGAAACGGTAATTCTTGTTCCGGTAATCGCCTCCGGCGTCACAGGGGCGCCGCCGTTGAACGAAACCTTCGCGGTGGGTTGGTAGTAGTAAGGACCATAGATGGAGAGCTTGAGGCTCGTGAGGCCGGCGCCAATGCGGTCAGGTGTGATCAGGCTGATGATCGGCGCTGGGAGCGCTACCGTCAGCGGCGCTGGAGTGGAGGCGTTGCTCCAGCCAGGGTTGACGACGCGCACGAAGTACGAGCCCGCTGTGTCCGTGACACTGGACGGGACAATAGCGGTCAGTTGATAGGGCGAGACAAAGGTCGGCGTGATGGTGTAGGTATCATTGACCGTCACCACCGCGCCTGGATCGAAATCCAGTCCGTTGATCGTAATCTGCGCAGCCCCGGCTCCGGGGAAGAGCCGATTGGGGTTAATGTTCAAAATGGTCGCGCGGGGCATGGCGACGTTGAAGTACTTCGTATTCGAAGGGCCGCCGCCAGGGGCCGCAGTCACCACCCGCACGGCGATGACGCCCGGATTCGCCAAGGCGGAAGCTAGCAGGACGACTCGCATGATCGTGGGCGACACATAGTGAGAAGACGCCTGTTCGGCGCCGTTCAGCGTGACGGTGGTGTCCGGATAGAAGTTGGTTCCGTAGATCGTCACTGGCATCGTGGGGGCGCCGGGGACCGTACGGTCCGGCGTGATGCTCGTGATTTGAGGAGCCGGCTCCGGAACGGTCATCAGCACCACATTTTTGTCGATGTTGTCGCCGCCGATCTGGTAAACCTTCCCCAGGATATCCCCGTTGTCATTGAAACCATATAACTCGAAGAAGTTATAGCCACGGCCGTTCTGAGGGATCTCGATCAGCGACGCGTCTGTGCCGGAGTAGTATATCCAACCCGATCCGTGAGGGCCTAAAAGGGGATCATTCCACCGTTCGAGTACTTGCCCACGGTTGTTAAAATCGAACACTTCCGTGGTCGCCATGCCAATAATCTGGTCGACGATGGGCGGTGTGGCAAGGGTCAGAATGTGAAACGATGACGAGGTGTCGAAGTTATCATGATAGGTCGTGAGCACCTGATCTAGATCGTTGAACTTAAAGATCTGGTTCGAACTGACCGCATCATTGACCGGAGTGGGCACATGCAGAACGCTTGGGGCGCCGTTTTGCCAGATCAGATAAGAGAATTGACCGTTGCCGAAGAGCATGCGGCCAAGGACGTGTCCATGATTGTTTATTTCTGAATACTGGTATGTTGCGCCGGCGGGCGCGCCAGCAAGAGGCGGTAATTGGCCGAACTGACTCTTGCGCCATACAAATGGGCGAACCTGAGTGTTGGAGTAGGCGTAGCCGATCACATCGCCGCTGTCATTGATGTCCCAGCCGATCGTGGATGGAAATCCAGGGATGTGTCCAATATCGGTCGTGGTTCCCGTATTGAGATCAAGCACAAATGTGGAGATGTCTCCGGATGTTCCATTGGTGTACCCAAAGTATAGGACCTGACTCTTGTTGTTCAGATGGTAACCATTGGGATTGCCAAAGGCAATGGCTGGATTAAATGTCGGCAGCCGAACCAGGGCGCCGTTGTGCAGCAGCGCGGCGTACGGAGTATTACCATCCATACCTGTTCCCAGGATGTCGCCGTCGTTAGTAATTTGGGTCGGATTCGTGAGCGTGGAAGGCACATCGACGAGCACATGATCGCGCGCCTCCGCATGGCCCATCGCCAGCGTTCCAAAAATCACGGCCAGCACGGCAATACGGTTTTTCACAGTGACGTATCTCCGTCCTCTCATTTGATCGTTTAAAGCCAGCCTCATATATGTTAGCGTTCCTTTCGTGAGCATCCACGAGAATTCGATGGCCCGTCCAAAGACGCCCGTTATGGCGTCACAGTGAAGGCCTGGGGATTGGAGAAGTTGCTATATCCCGTGTTCACAACACGCACGGCATAGTTGCCTTTCACAGCGGTCACGCTGCTGGGGACGACAACCGTCAACTGTGTGGAAGAAACAAACGTCGCCGCAATCGGTGCGCCGTTGTTAATCGTAACCGTGGACGAGGCCTCAAAGTTCGAGCCGGTCAGCGTGACTGCCGCTGCACCGGAACCGACTGCCGCATGATTGGGTGTGAGGCTTGTCAGAGTCGGGCGCGAAGCTACTACTAACGTGGCGGGAGCGGACGAGCCGCCGTGCTCGAAAGAATCCACGAGACGCACCGTGACGTTTCCAGGGTTGGCAAGTAAGGAAGTGGGGATGGAGACGACAATTCGACCCCCAGCAATCGATTCCGGCGTCACAGGCGCGCCGCCGTTGAATGAAACCTTCACGGTCGGCTGAATATAACTGCTAAAGATGTCACCCCCATAGATATTCAGCTTGAGGTTCGTGAGGCCAGCGCCGACATGGTCTGGAGACATCGATTTGATGATTGGCTCCGACAGCGTCACCCATAGCGGCGCTGGAGCGGAGGCGTTGCTCCAGCCCGGATTGACGACGCGTACGAAGTACTTTCCGATCGTCTGTGAGACATTTAACGGCAGCGTCGCAGTCAGTTTGTAAGGCGTTACGGAGGTTGGGGTGACGGTATACGTATCGTTGATCGTCAGCACGGCGCCCGGATCGAAGTCCAGCCCATTGATCGTAATTTGCTGTGAGGAGCCGAAGAAAGGATAGATCCGATAAGGAGTGGGGTCAGTAATCGTCGCCCGCGCCACGGCGACGTTGAAGAATCGCGTGTTGGATGCGCCGCCGCCGGGCGCCGGGGTCACGACCTTGATGGCCACGGTTCCCGGCTGAGCCATTAAGGAAGCGGGCATGACGACCCGCATCTGCGTCGCCGACAGATAGTGCGACGACGCCTGCGCGGCGCCGTTGAGCAGGACGGTGCTGTCGGGATCGAAGCCGGCTCCATTGATCGTCACCGGGATCGAAGGATAGCCGGGGATAATACGGTCCGGCGTCAGCCCCGTGATTTGCGGAACTGCGGCGGGAACGACTTGAGACAGTACGGTTTTGAAGATCCCTCCGCTGGCGCCGCCGCTGCCGATCTGGTAGGCCACGCCCAGAACATCAACGTTGTCGTTAATATCGTACACGTCGCTGAACTTATAGAGATTGGCGCCCATGGGAATGTAATCCATGGGAATGTTTGCGCCATCCACACCGAACCGCCAATCTTCACCGAAGTGGCCTGCCGCAGCATCGCGACTTCTTTCCAGCACATTTCCCAAGTTGTTGAAAGCGAGAGCATCAACAGTGTATCTGATCAGAATTCCATTGTTGTAGCTTCCCAGAAATCCATCGACGATTGGAGGCGTTGAAAGGGTTAAGACATGGTAGCTTGACACATCATAAAGATAGTCATGATAGACGGTCATCACCTCATCTTTGTCGTTGAACGCCCGTACTTCATTGGGGGTGATAATCGGATCTACCTGCGTAGGCAGATGCAGGATGGCCGGAACGCCGTTCCGCCAAATGAGCCACTCGCTGACGCCGCCGCCACCCATAACGCCAAGCACATCTCCGCGATTGTTAATGAACCGATACGAATATTGGGTTCCGACCGGCGCGCCCGGGTAGGGGGCTAATTGGCTGAATTGACCGTTTCGCCACAAGAAGGGACGGTTTCCTGTCGAGGAGTATGCATAACCGACGACGTCGCCGCTGTCGTTAAATCCGACGCCGATCGTCGAAGAATAACCAGAGATTTTTCCGATATCGACCGTGGTTCCGGTCTTTACGTCGAGCACAAATGTCGAGACGTCGCCGGACGTTCCGTTTGTGTACCCAAGATACATCACCTGACTGTTGTTGTTGAGCGAGTATGAATTGCTTGTCCCCGCAAAGCTGGGCGGATTGAGAGCCGGCAGACGGATCAGGACGCCGTTGTGCAAAAGCGCCGGGTAGAGAGTCGTTCCGTCTCGTCCCGATCCCAGAATATCGGCGACATTGTTGACCTGTGTCGGGGCTACAATCACGGACGTAAGATCTACCAACCTGCGCTCATGCGCCTTCGCCTGAGCTGTCGCCAGTGTTCCAATAATCACGGCGCACGCGACAATGCGGTTCTTCATGCTGTTTTTTCTCCGTGCCCTCATTCGATCGTTTAAAGCCTGTTTCATATGCAGTGGCGGCCCTTTCGTGAGTCTCCAAGAGAGAATTCGAAGCCTGCATCCTAACGATGCTGACTTCCGCATTCGCTTCTCTGTCTTTGGAGATAAGGAATTCAACGGTGCTTTAAGATAAACTAATGCACAAAGCTTGCCAGGTAGACAAAAAACTAATTTATCCAGTACAGATATTCAGTTAAATTTTGCGGCTTTCCTCCCAATCAGTGAAACTCTCACCATACAATAGTACTGATCAATTTAAGGGGAACCTCATGCGGGCCGGAGCCATGAGCAGGAATTGGTAACGATCCAGTGGAACTCTCGACCATTGCGATATCAAGGACCGACCACTATGTTTGGCTTCACACCGAAACTTCCTATCACGCCCGAGGAACGCCGCTGGGCGGACTCGATGTTCGATGAATTCTCCCGAATGTTCGGCGAGTCGTTTTTGAAGAATGTGAGTCCCGTCACACCGACTCCGGAGTTCTTTCCGTTTGACTGGGATGGCTCGGAAGAGTCCGCCGAGATTACGCTGCGGCGAGTCTGCGAACTGATGTGCGTGGATCGGAGTCGAATCACGCTGGAGTTTTTCGAGGACAAAGATGAGCTTGCGGAGGCGCTGAGCAAGGAGATTTCCCATTTCGATCAGCAGCGTACCGGAGCGGGAGGTTACTACCGGCCTACGGGCGACGACGGCGCGGCGGTTGTGGCGCTGGAGCGCAGGAAGCTGCGCGATCCCATCACTTTGATCGCGACGATCGCGCATGAGCTGGGACATGTGATTCTTTTAGGCGACGGCCGCATCACGCGAGATGTCGAGTATATGGAGCCGATGACGGATCTGCTGACCGTCTATTTTGGCCTGGGAGTATTCAACGCCAACTCAGCGGCCAAGTTTCAGCAGCACAGCCATGGATGGTCAATGCAGCGTCTCGGATATCTGTCCGAGCCGCAGTTTGGGTATGCGCTGGCGTTGTTCGCATTTCGTCGGGGCGAAGTAAAGCCGGCATGGGCGAAGCATCTCAATATTAATATAAGCGCATACTTTCGTCAGTCACTGAAGTATCTTCAGAAGGAACGGCGCGCATAACCGCAACTTTCGCAATTCGGATGTGTCCTAATCTATAGAAGGGAGATTTCCAGATGAAGCCAAAGTCGAATCTACCTCTGACATGGACACTCGACGCGCCGTGTGCGCCGCCAAAGCACAGTATCGAGCCGGAACTGCGGCGTCCGCCGCCGCGAAAGGTTGAGAAGGCGCCGCTCGCGGAGAGGGGATTCCTGGTTCTCTTCTGTCTGCTGTTCTTCTTTGTCCCATTCAAAATTCTGATTTCGAATACGCAGATTGCGCTGACGCGGCTGGCGGGCCATGACGTGTCAGCGCATGTCATCAGCCGCCATCAGTCCCGCAGCAACGTAGACCCTAACGACTTTATTTATTCTGTCGAATACCGTTATCTCCAAGGCAATCGGGAAGCAACGGCCTCCGATTTTGTCCGCGAAGCGCAGTACCGAACGCTGGAGCCTGGCGCCCAATTCTTCGTCCACGCTCCGCCGTCCCTTCCCGGATTGTCCCCTTATCTGGTGGACGACGCGCAGTTTCATCAAATCGATTTTGAAAGCTGGCTGGGTATGCTTGCTGGATTTGTGGGCGCGGGCTTTGTCGCCTGTCATGTGCTGGTGCAACCACTTCGCGCACGGCGACTGATTGAGAACGGGCTTCCGTCGCCGGCGACGATTATGGACAAGACAGTGTCAAAAGATAACGAGGGGAACGCCTCTTACTTTCTGTGCTACAAGTTTTCTCCTGGCGCTGTGGGGGCGGACGTGGTCATCCAAGGCGAACAGGAGGTGACGAAGCAGGAGTACGAAGATGCATCGCTCGGAGAAATTCTCACGGTTTTATACTGGCCCCACAACTCCACACGGAGCACACTCTATCGGTATCAATCTTTACGAATAGTCTCCGAGGCGATACGCCAGCGCCGGGATACGTGGGATTAAGTGGACGGTTCGCAAATATGGGAAGGCGCTGGGAGAGTTGTATTCGCTGGCGAATAATTTGAGGACTTAATCGTAGAATTAATTAAGCATGCGCACATGCTAGTTTGTCGTTAATAGCTGCGTGTGAAACAGTCGAAACTCTTTGTGTATCTGGTACGTTATATGCAGATGAAACCATCAAAACAGATTGGGGTAACGACTTTCGAATATTTGATTCCTCTCGTAATCTTGGTGATTACGGCGATCATCTTGACGCCAATGTTCGTCAAGATACGATGGAAATCGCGTCTAGTGTCATGTGAGTCCAATATGCGGAAGCTCTACATCGCCTATGACATGTACGCCAACGATCACGACGGGCTGCTGCCGCCCTATACTAACAACCTCCTCTACGCACGCGATGAGCAGCAGCAGAAGGATCCCTATAAAAAACACTATCCGCCAAGCGGAGCGCTCTTGACGGCGGCTCTGAAACCGTATACTCATGCTGAGCCGGTCTGGTTTTGCCCGGATGATACGCTCGCCCAGCAAAGCACATTATCGCTGTCGTATCCCGCCGGGCTACTGATCGACCACCGATACAGCAGTTACGAAACCGCATGGTGGATGGGGCTGAAAAAACGTCCCGCCGACATGGACGGAATTATGATGAAGAATCGGTCCGGCAAGCCTGTGATCATGGATCCATCGCATGAAGTGATGCTGGCCGACGAGCAGATACAGCAAACCGGCTGCGGCGATTGGCTCTATTCGCATCAAAACGATTTCACCTGTCTTTACCTCGATGGTCACTGCCATGCCGTTACCGGGACATGCGCCAAAAAGGAGAGGGAGTAGCTGGCAACTTCTCTCGAAGATCTGTGTCTTATCAAATACAGGCCGCGAAGACGGTTAAGCCCAGGGGATGAGCAGTGGGAGGCTGAGACGACAGCGCCGGAATGCGCTGGAGGATTTGCCGATAATGGAAGATTGCCAGAAGAAGCGCAAGCTACTGCGGGCGGCGCCAAGGCAGGTTAGGCCGAATACGCGCCGGGCGGAAGAAATCGCGTTACAGCGAGTTGGAGTGATTGCTTACGTTGGATTTGGGATTATTCTCCTTTTCAACGCGTCCCTCATGACCCTGATCGAATACAAAGGGGTCGCAATGCCAGCAAGCGTGGTATCTCGCACTGATGAATCCGATGAGGAAACCCCTTCATACAGAGTCAACTTTCGTTATCAATATGACGATATGATTTATTTTGGAAAATCCAACATTACAAAATCGGATTATGATGTGATAGAGCCGGGAATGTCGCTCATGGTGCGGGCGCTGCCCATCGCGCCTTCGTTACTTCCCGCATTACAAGGATTTCATACAGGCCGAATGGGCGCCTTCTGCCTGGACTGTGCGCTCCTCGCAATCTGGGCGGTTGGGGCATGGGCTTTCGTGTGGTCGGCTTTTTTCTCGCCGCGTAACCATCGCCTCCTCCTTCGAAGCGGGGTGGCCGCCGTCGCCTGTATCACCGAAAAGACGACGGCATTGGACGAAGACACAACATCCTATGTCATTTCCTACGAATTTCTTCCAGAAGGCGTGACGGACGCTGATGTGACTGGGAAGCGTATGCTCACTCAGGAGCAATACGACGCGCTGAGCGTTGGCGATCCTCTGACAGCGTTTTACGACGCCAAGCAGCCTCATTGTCACGTCCTTTACGCGTTTGCAGATTACTATCTGCTCGAAGCGGATCCGAAAATCGTATGACGGATGAGAGTGCGTGTATCCGCAGGGAGAGCCTTATGGAAACGGAACATTATCGGGTGGAGGAAGAGCTTCTAGGGCGGACACCTCGGCGGGTGGCGCGTGTCGGGAATCTTGTTTCGGGAATGGCGGGAGTCGGCTGTATGCAGCTCTTTATCTTGCCTTTTATCGCTGTGGGCGTCGGTATGCTCCTCTTCTCGATCGGTGGGACGCTGGTAGCGGCGGGCGGCTCCGATATGCCGGGAAGTGTGACCGCCCGGCGGGACACATCGGATTCGGATGGTAATTCTTATAAGGTCGACTTTACCTATCGCCGAGGTGATGACCTTTACTCCGGCTCCTCCAATGTGTCCAGCGACGATTATCAGCGATTGGAGCCGGGAAGCAATGTGACCGTGCAGGCGCTCTCATGGGCGCCGTCGATCCTGCCCGCGGTGCGCGAAGCGTCCGAGAGCCGCAACAAAAGCCTAATCTTCTTCTGGGGTTTTTCCATCTTATGGAACGCCTTGATTTCGGTGTTTGTTTGGGCGATCTTCGTCTGGCCGATAATCGCGCGCCGCCTGATCGCGGACGGGACTCCAGTTGCGGCTCGCCTTATCGAGAAAAAGGCCGACTCCAGCGACGACAGCACCACTTACACTCTTCTCTATGAGTTTGCCCCGGAAATGGGCTTTGCTGAGCCGGTTAAAGGCAAGATGACGGTTACTCGGGAGCAATGGGAATCCGTTGCATCCGGCGACGTACTGACCGCGCTTTACATTCCACTGCGCCCGCACTGGAGCGTGCTCTACAAATTCGCGGATTATCGCGCGGCCGCTGACTGACAGGCGCGCCGTCTTCCTCTCTTCTTGAACTCCAACTGCCGATGATGAAGATAGCTCACGGCGAATCTTCTTTACGGAAAGTGGACACAATGGAAACAAATTCTCTGCTCGTCTCAATGTTCTTCGGAACGGTCGGAAGCGGATACGCTCTTTACGGTAAGAAACAAGGGGCGATGATTCCGCTCGTCGGCGGCCTCGCCATGATCGCCGTCTCCACGTTTATTACCGCCCCGCTCTTGTTGACCGCCATAAGCGCGGCGCTGATGGCTGGCATATTTTTTCTGGGCCGAATGGCGTAGCCTCGGCCCAGTGTGAGACCGATTACTGATCGGCGATGAAGTCTGCGTTCGTGAGCTGTGTGAAGCGGCGGAACCGCACGGCGCCGTCATAGCCCAGCCCTAAGAAACCCTCGCTATGCCGTGTGGGATAGTGTTTGTGCGTGGTGTCCTGCGCCGGCGGGAACGGCTGCCAGTCTCCGGTGAATGTGGCGGGAATATCCGCAGCGATCGTGTCGGCGCAGCCGGGCGTATTGGTGTGGTCCCACACGACCATGACGGCGGGATTAACCACATAACCGTCGTTTTTGCCCATGGGCCCATGCGAGATATAGCTCATGGCGTAGCCGACTTGCAGCGGGCCGGCGACGCTCGGACATTTGAACACGGCGAGGCTTTTGACATAGGGCTGAATCATCCCCGCCTTGTCTCCCACATAAACGCTCTCTGGAACAATCGCCGTGGCGGCGACGGTGTTGTCGTATGGCGCCCACCAGCGCTCCCCCGCGCCGGAATAGGCAGTAGTGGTATTGCCGCAGGCCCCGCCCATCCCCAGCCCCGGACACATCCGGTAGATAGCATTCACCGAATCGTAATCGCTTCGATACATCGCCAGCGCGATGCCAATCTGCCGAAGGTTACTCGTGCAGCTTGCCTGCCGCGCCTTTTCGCGGGCCTTGGCGAACACGGGAAACAGGATCGCCGCGAGGATCGAGATGATGGCGATCACGACAAGCAGCTCGATCAGAGTGAACGCCTTGGCTGAAAATCGGCTCTTAGAAGATGTGAGCATGAGGAAATTCTCCTGTTCGTTATATTGAGTGATAGGTAAATGCAGTAAATATGCCAATCGAAGGCAAAGAAAAAAGCCCTTGTGGGCTAACGCTCATGATTTTGATTGTGCATATTGTATCACAAATATGTTTCGAAATTAGTTCCAAGGAACCTGGGGTCTCGCTTGCTCGGTATTCCTACCAAGGTGCGGCGGCCGGATACTGTGGAGCCGCTGCGCTTGCTAGGCCTTTATGCAATCTCGTAAGCCGTCCCGGCGGCAAGTTCTCTCCGTACTCAGTGTCGTTTCTCTTGCGTCGGCGGCGCTGACGGCGATCGTCTTCCGATATGGCGATGAGGCGTACTGGCCGGTGATGCTTGCCGCCAGCCTTCCGCCCGTTGTCTTTTCGATTTTCCCCTTGATCCTGCTGATCATTTCGGGCGTGAAGCGCAATTGGCGAGTGGCCGGCGTGAACGTGGCCGCATTGCTGCTCGTCGCAGGTCCGATCATGGGGTTTCACTGGCGCGTTAAGACTGTGCCCTTACAGGGCAGAGCCATGCGTGTGATGACCTGGAACGTGGAGAAATGGTCGCATGGGCCGGACGCCATCGCGCGCGGAGTGCGCGCGCAGCATCCCGATGTCGTCTGCTTTCAAGAGGCGGGAGATTATCCCTATGTCCAGGGAACGCAGGGGGAGGGGCTGATCGCGGCCCTGCCGGATTACCATTTCGTACGCGCCGGAGAAATCATTGTGGCGTCGCGCTGGCCGATGACGAAACTCGCGGAGTCGCCGCTGCCGGGGCCGGCGTCCCGGCCCGCGCTGTGCGTATCCGTGGACATGGGAGGCCGTAAGTACACAGTCGTTTGCGTCCATCTGCTGCCCTCGGATATCGACAAGCACATCTTCAGCACACGCTCTCCACTCAATGTCTACTCAGCGCAGTTTGCGGCGCGCCGGCAATCCCAGGGCGTTGCTCTGTTGCATACGATGGACGCTCTCCCAGGACCGAAGATCCTCTGCGGCGACTTCAACCTCCAGCCGCAATCCGAAAGCTGTCGCCGTCTGACACGTATCTACCCCGACGCCTTTGAAGCCGCCGGGCGCGGCTATGGCTACACCCTCACTGCGGAGACCCCTGTCGAACGCGCCGACCATATCCTGGTCAGCCGCGATGTGACCGTTCGAGACTGCTGGGTCCCGAGCCTCATCGCCTCCGACCACCGCGCCGTCGTCGCCGACATCACGCTTCCTAAAAGAAGTCAATAAAATAGTTGTGAAATGTTCAGAAACTGTTGACATCCGTTTCGGATAAACGGTATACTCAAACCAACAAAAGGTTGGATATAGTTTATATAGTTAAGAGTCTTGAAAGAATTATGTTTCATCGTCCATCTCCAATCATTCCGGATGCCTACATACCAAAATGGTCGAAAGCCGTTTTGGCAGAAGGCTTCGCGCCTTTTCCAAAGAGACTGATGCGGTGTCTAGGAGAAGTCTTCAAGGGGAGAGATGCTTTAAGCCAATTGCAAGTTGTTCTTGCAATTGCTGACTCGAAACGCCTTCCAAAAAACGGCGTTCCTTATCGTCCGTCCACACTCAGCTTTCTAGCTTACAATGTAGGAATGGATGAGAAAAGATTTTTGGAACACATTCATCAACTACGGGATGAAGGAATGATATTTGTGCACGATAACGATGAGAACCATTTCGATGTTGATTTGGGGCCGTTGTTGCGCAAGATTGAAGAGCTAACTCCTAGTGGTAGTTAAGTATTCCTCATCCGTTTTGCAGATTTTCATGGGGCATCGCAACCATGAAAAGGCCGGTCAATCCTAATAAGGCTCATTCGCCTTTATGGGATTGACCGGCCGGTAGCCGCCTAGCTCATTCGCTGGTGTTGCAAACAAGTGACGTGACCTCAACAAGCTCAGTTTGACTGCAAATTGAGTAAAAGTCAAGTCTCTTGGCGCACTTTGGCGGCTACCTAACAACTCATATTGTCCTCATACCGCAACAGGATGTCCTCCTGCTTAATCATTAATTTTAATACTTCCGTTTCCACTTCCAACCAATATCATTGCTAAGTTTTTCTTCAAATGTTCCAGTGGTTTGCTGCAATATTTATACGTTCGCTTCCGCGATCTCTTTGAGCGCCTGATTGCGCCGCTCGATCAGCCGCGTCATATAACTCTTCAGAAATAGGAAATCGGCCAGGCGGCCGATCGGGCCCAGAGGCGCGGTGTAGTCGATGGTGTCGCGCATCAGCGTCCCGGAAGGGGCGGGTTCGAAGTCGTGGGTATGGGTCAGGGAGGCGAAGGCGCCTTCCAGCATGAGATCGACGAAACGGCGCGGGGGAGTAAACTCGGTGATTTTGGCGATGAGGCGCTGGCGGACGCCGAAATGCACGGCGTAAAACGTCACGGTGTCGCCGAGAGTCAGGAGCGAGGAGCCGCCGTCGGTGACGGCGGTCTCGCCGGTGTCGGCCAGTGTCCGGGAATGCACATCGATGTCGCGCGCGAGGTCGAAGACGCGTTCGATCGGGGCGGCGATGGGCGTGATCAGCTGTAGTCGAGGCATCCCGTTGTCTCCTTACGAGAGTGTACCTAACTCGGAAGGAGACACGAAAATGAAGGCCGCTTAAATCCGAAGATCGACGTTTTGTCCGAGATTGGGAACGAGCATCGCCAGGATCTGGCTCGTCTGCGTCTTTTCAATGTCGACAGCTTTGGAAAGCATCGCCACACCCTGAACGGTTGTCGCGCCTTCCGAGGCGCTTCCCGAAGCGGCGTCGGTCAATGCATACAAATTTGCGGCGCCGGCGGCGCTTGTTTGTGAAATAGCCATGAAATCCATCCCTTGAAAGCATCTGCTGACTCCATTATCGGCAGGTCGCCCGCTCGGCTTTACCGTATTTTTTACGGTTTTTCAAACAGCAAGAGCCGCCCCGATTTTCGGAGCGGCTCTTGCTGTTGTGGCCAGTATGGAATGTTTAAACGGCGGCTTGAAATCGATTGAGTGAGAACCGGGAGATATCGCGCGAATAGGCGCCGCCAGTGGCGAGGTCCGCCGCGATTTTGCCGAGCAGTACGGTGAACTTGAACCCATGGCCGGAGCAGCCGCTCACCATCCATGCGTTTGAGACGCTCGGAATGCGGTCCAGAATGAAATCTTCGTCCGGGGTGACGGTGTAAAGACAGGTCGCGGAGTACGTGGCGTGATTGGTGACGCCATGAAAGCGGCCGGCGGCGTACGCCGCGATCTCGGCCAAATATTTGGGAGAAACGTTGCGCTGCGGACGATCGGGGTCCGCCGTGGGCCCGAAGGTATGTGCGGCGATCTTGATCCCGGAGATGCGGCCATCGCTGGGGAACCCGTAATAGGCTTCGGAGTTTCCGGCGTCGATCCATACCGGGAGTTTTTCCGGCGTGTAATTCTTTGCGTCTCCAGTAGTCTCCAGATATACATACTGCTGCCGGGTCGGGCGCAGCGGAAGCTGGAAGCCGCGCAGCAGCGATCCCATCCAGGCGCCGGCCGTCACGATGGCGCGGTCGAACCACTCGGCGTCGCCGGCCTCGGTCCAGAGCACGACGCCGTCGGCATGGGGCGTGATCTTGCGGACGGGGGTCTCATCACGCAGTTCTGCGCCGAGCTCCTTGGCGAGCCGGACATTCGCTGCGACGCAGCGCGCGGCGCGCAAAAATCCCGCGTCCTTCTGATAGATTGCCACTTCGCCGGCGCGCAGCTTGAATGCGGGGTAGCGTTCCGCCAGCGTCGCCGCTGTCAGCGTCTCATAGGGCAGGCCATGCTGCTCCAGACCCAGGATCGCCGCCCGCACGTCGGGATGGTCTGGGGGCCCAATAGTTAGGCCTCCGGTTTCCACCAGCAGTTCCTCGCCGGCATCGGCTTCCAATTGCTTCCAGAGCGGGTAGGCGTCGCCCATGAGCTCTGTGTACAGCGAGTCGGCGTACGCATGCCGGATGATGCGCGATTCGCCGTGCGAGCTCCCGCGGTCGTGTCCGACCTGAAACTGCTCGAAGCCAATCACCTCATGCCCTGCCTGCGCCAGGAAGCGCATAGCCGCGCTTCCCGTCCCGCCCACGCCAATCACTGCGACTTTCATTACGGTCCCTCACGATTTGTTAGTAAAAGGATACCAGAGAACGGGAGGTCTCCGGCGGAATTGGGCGAAAATAGCTATTGGAGGATGTGTTGGGGGGCGGTTTTGAGAATAAACATCGTTTTCAATATATATTGAAAACAATGTATATTGAATTCTACGCCTATTCTCCTCGGCGTATTTCCCAATTCGGGTACACTTTGAGCATTGATTGCTGACCGTGACACCGAGGCCCCATGATCTCCGTCGAAAACGTCGCCAAATCTTACAAATCTCAGATCGCGCTTGCGCCGACGACTTTGCAGTTCGATCCCGCGTCCACCACGGTGTTGATCGGCCCGAGCGGGTGCGGTAAGTCAACGCTGCTGCGGATCATTGTCGGGCTGGTCGCGCCAGACGCGGGGAGTGTGTCCATCGAAGGTTCGCGAGTGACGACGGCGAATGTCGAGGCGATGCGCCATCGGATCGGGTATGTGATCCAGGACGGCGGCCTCTTTCCCCATTTGACGGCCGAGGGCAATGCGACCCTGCTGGCGAAATTTCTCAAGAAGCCCAGTGGAGATATCGAGAAGCGGGTGAGGGAGTTGTGCGAGATCGTGCAGCTGCCGCGCGAGGCGCTGGGGCGGTTTCCATCGGAGCTGTCGGGCGGCCAGCGGCAGCGCGTGGGCCTGATGCGGGCGCTGATGCTGGACCCGCCGGCCCTGCTTTTGGACGAGCCGCTGGGCGCGCTGGACCCCATCACGCGCAACGAGCTTCAAGGCGAACTCAAATCCATCTTCGCGCGCCTCGGCAAAACCGTCGTGTTGGTAACGCACGATATGGGCGAGGCGGCGTATCTCGCGGACCGGATCGTGCTGATGCGCGCCGGAAAGATCGTGCAGCAGGGAACGCTGGCCGACATGATCGAACGCCCCGCCGATCCCTACGTGACTGAATTCATCCGCGCCCAGCGTTCGCCGCTCCCCGCCCTTCCGGAGACCGCCGCCCCATGACACGCTTCCTCCTTGTCCTCACTCTCTTGCTGACGCTCGCCGTCTCGGCCGTCGCCGCCGACAATACGCTGACCGTCGGCTCCAAGCGCTTCACGGAATCGTATATTCTGGCGGAGATCGTCAAGCAAGTCGCCGACCAAACGGGTGAGGCGAAGGCGGATCATAAGAAGGGGCTGGGGAACACGGGGATCGTGTTCGCGGCGCTCAAAAGCGGCTCGATCGATGTCTATCCCGAATACACCGGCACGATCTCACAGGAACTGCTCAAGGAAAAGGGCGCAATCGATCTTCCTGGAATGAAGGCGAAGCTGGGCGGGCAGGGCCTGGATGTCGATGTCCCGCTGGGCTTCAACGACACCTATGCGCTGGCGATGCGCGAGGATCAGGCCCAAAAACTGGGCGTGAAGACGATGTCCGATCTCGCGAAGCATCCCGAACTGCACTTTGGACTGTCGCCTGAGTTTTTGAAGCGCGCCGACGGCTGGCCGGGCGTCGCGAGCACATACGGGATGTCCGCCGCGCCCGAGGGGATCGATCACGGCCTGGCGTATGAAGCGATCGCGCAGGGGCAGATCGATGTCATGGATATCTACTCGACGGACGCCAAGATCGAGAAATATCATCTGCGGGTTCTAGACGACGACAAAAAGTTCTTTCCCGCCTACGACGCCGTTTTGCTCTATCGCGCGGATCTTCCCACGCGCCTGCCTAAGACCTGGGCGGCTCTGGAAGGCTTGAAAGGCAAGATCACGGCGGCGCGCATGGTGCAGATGAACGCGGATGTGGAGCTGCGGAGCCAGACGTTTGCGCAGGTCGCGAAGGGCTTCATCGCGCATGACTTACAGGGCGGCGCTGTTGCGGCTCCCGAAAAAGAGCAGAGTTTCTGGCAGCGCCTCTTCGGCGGCGACTTCTGGGCGCTGACGGCGCAGCACCTCTGGCTGGTCTTCGGCTCGCTGCTTCTTGCCGTCCTGGTGGGTGTCCCGCTGGGTGTGTGGGCGGCGCGCGCGCCCGGCGCCGCCGGGCCGATCCTCACGGTGGTCGGCTTGATCCAGACGATCCCGTCGCTCGCCCTCCTGATCTTCCTGCTGACACTCTTCCACGCCATCGGAACCAAGCCCGCCATGGCGGCGCTGTTCCTCTATTCGCTGCTGCCGATCGTCCGCAACACCTATACCGGCCTCACCGACATCGCCCCCGCGCTGCGCGAATCGGCCATTGCGCTCGGCCTGCCCGTCGCCGCGCGCCTGCGCCTGATCGAACTGCCGCTGGCCTCGCGCGCCATCCTTGCGGGGATCAAGACCTCCGCCGTCATTAACGTCGGCACGGCCACCATCGCCGCGCTGATCGGCGCGGGCGGCTACGGCGAACGCATCGTCTCCGGCCTCGCCGTCAACGACAACGCCATTCTCCTCACCGGCGCCATCCCCGCCGCCCTCCTTGCCCTCGTCGTCCAGGGCGCCTTCGACCTGCTCGACCGCGTCGTGACCCCGGCGGGGCTGCGGCCGCGCTAGTCATCATTCTCCTCGGCATTTTTCTCCACATACACTGGGTGCTTCGGCGGCATCAAATAAAGAAGCGTCAGGCCGACCGCCACCGCCAAACCGTAGATGGGTTTGATCAGCGCCGCGCACAGCGCCGTCAAGTACAGCCCTGTGGACAGTAAGTACTGCCCCGTCATGTAGCGCACGAAGGACGGGGCCAGGCGCTTGTCGATCAGGCGATGTCCCTTGCTTGCGTACAGCCACATCATCAGCCAGGCGAGTGCGGGAAGCAATAACCCAAAGGTGTAAAACGCCACTGCGGTCTTTTCGTCGGCCATATCCCGCATGTGCTGGGCGAGCACCGAGGTGGGAAACGGCAGGAACGAGATGCACATCAGAAAGAAGACGTTCAGCAGGTTGAAGATATGGTTTGTTCCCTTGTAAAGCTTGAAGACAAAATGGTGGTTCGCCCAGTAAATGCCCACGATGAGGAAGCTGAGGATATAGGCGAAGTAGGACGGCCAGAGATGGCGCAGGGAGACGGCCAAACTCAGATGATGACCTTCGCTCCCCTCCGGCACGCGCAGCTCAAGGATGAGCAGCGTGATCGCAATGGCGAAAACGCCGTCGCTGAACGCCTCGATCCGCTGTGTGGACATATCTGAGACTTCGGGGTTGGAATTGCGCCGGAATAGCATGGGGCCGTGGTCCTTCGTTCTCATTGCGGTGGTGAATGGCCTTATGATACCTTGCGGGAAACGCGAGAGCATTTTGTTTCATGGCGCCCCTGAGGTTTTTGCTGGGATTTGACGACAATTAGCCTTGAAATAGAGAATTTTGAGAACCGATTGGACGCCAAACCCATATGAAGAACATTGCTCCAAAGACGATCGCCCAAAAGTTATGTCTGTGGATCGCTCTTGCGACCTGCGTTGTCCTCGCGACGACATCCTGGGTGAGCTACGCCACCAGCCGTGATGCGCTGGAGCGGCAGACGGATTCACAGGCGATCGCGCAAGCGGAGGCCGCCGCGCAAGGCGTCGACGCCATGATCGCGCAGGCCAGCATCATGGCGCGCGCCATCGCCTCGCGGCAGGAGGCGACGGGGACGGCGCCGGACAGGGGCCTGATCCCAATGTTCGCCAAAATTCTTGAGAATACGCCGAAGCCGCAGGCGCATGACGCCTACATCGCCTTTGATGCGCTGAAGTATACCGATCCCAAGTCCATCGTGATTGTCACGCGCACAAGCTGGCCCAAGTCCGGCCCCGTGGCGACCTACGATTTCCATGACGCCGATCAGGAATGGTATCATGGGCCCAAGACGACCGGCAAGCCTTATGTGACCGAGCCCTATTTCGACGAAGGCGGCATCGATGTCTCCCTCGTCAGTTCGACGCTTCCTCTCTACGACACTCAGCATCACTTTTTCGGCGTCGCCGGCGTCGATATGACCCTGGAGGGCATTCAGCAGAATATCGCCAATGTACGGATTTTGAAGGACCCCAAGTACAAGGACAGCGAGTTCACGTTTCTGGTCAGCAAAGGCGGTTTGGTCGTCGCGCATCCGAAGACCGATCTCCTTCCGCATAAAGGATTTAAGGGCGAGACGGTCGACCATCTGGCGGACGGAAAGCTGACGCTGAGCTCCGCGTCTGGTGTGGCGGTGGCGAAACTGAACGGTGACGCGCGGCGGGTCTACTGGGCGACGGCGCCGGCGACCGGCTGGAAGGTCGTAATCGACGTTTCGCAGGACGCCGTCATGGCCCCGCTCACGACGCTGCGCAATCGCGCGCTGCTGCTGAGTGCCTTCTCAGTCGTGCTGATGGTCTTCGTGGTATTCGTGATCTCGACGAAGATGATGCGGCCGCTTGGCGCGCTTTCGAGCGCCGCTGCGGGCCTGGCGGACGGCGATGTCCATCAGACGATTGATTTACGGTCGGGCGATGAGATCGGAAAGATTGCAGACGCGCTTCGATCCGTGATCGATTATCAAAAGGAGATGGCGGACGCCGCGGGGCGCATCGCGCGCAAAGATCTGACCGTTGTGGTTGCGCCCAAATCGGGGCGTGACGCGCTGGGATGCTCGTTCGCGCTGATGACGGAGAATTTACGCACGCTCGCCGGCGATTTACAGACCGCCGCGCTGGGAGTGACCTCCGCCTCGCAGTCGCTCGCGAAGTCTTCGCATCAGGTCGGCGCGACCGCCGACGGGATCAGCGCGACCATGGCCGAAGTCGCGCAGGCGACGGACCAATCGGCGCGGGGCGCAAGCGAAGTGGCGCAGGGCGCCGCCAACCAGGCGCGCTCGATCGCGGAAGGCGCCGCCCTGGTGACGCAGCTTGGCGTGGCGGTGCGTAATGTCAGCCAGGATGCCGGGGAAGCGACGCGTGCGGCGGCTGACGCCACCACGGCCGCCGGAGCAGGCGCCGCAGCGGTCTCCCAGACCGTGGCGGGAATGCGCGCCATCCGGCAGACCATCACCGACAGCGCCGCCGTGGTCGGCTCTCTGGAGCAATCGTCGGAAAAGATCGGCGGGATCGTGCAGACGATCGAGCAGATCGCCGAGCAAACCAACCTGCTGGCGCTGAACGCCGCCATCGAGGCCGCCCGGGCCGGAGAATCGGGACGCGGCTTCGCCGTGGTCGCCGATGAAGTGCGCAAGCTCGCCGAGCGCTCCAGCGCCGCAACCCGCGAGATCGGCGCCTTGATTGCCGATGTCCAGGCCCGCACGCGTCAGGCAGTCGCCGCAATGCACTCCGGAACGCGGGATGTCCAGAGCGGCGCCGATATGGCGGAAGAGGCCGGAACGGCGCTGGTTCACATTCAGGAAGTCGTGCGAACCGTCACGGACCGTGTCGAAGGCATCGCCGCCGCCGCCACGCAGATCCAAATCTCCTCTGAAGCGGTCTCTCGCTCTATCACCGAAGTGGCCGCCGTCGTCGAGCAAAGCAGCGCGGCCGCCGAACAAATGAGCGCAAGCGCCGAGGAAGTCTCCGCCTCCGTGCAAAGCGTCGCCGGAACCACCGTCCAGCAGAACGCCGCCGTCGCCGAACTTGCGGCGTCCGCCCAGAGCCTCGCGGGGATCGCGCAGTCTCTGGAAGCCGTGGTTGGTCAGTTCCAATTGGAAGACATGGGAAATGAGAGAGCTGAGCTGACGATGGCGCGGGCGGCTTAACAGGCCCTCATCCTACTCCCCTTCTCCCAATTCTGGGAGAAGGGGAGTAGGATGGCCCCTCCGCCCCAATTCTGGGGAACTTGGAGAGGATGCCCCCCGACCCCCACAGGGGTGCAAACCATAGCAATGATGACGTATCGAATACTAAAATTGATACGTCATCGTTTATGTGCTTTTACCCCTTTGGGGGCCAGGGGGAGTCTTACTCTGGTTCCCCAGAATTGGGGCGGAGGGGCCAAACACCCACACGAATTGGGGCGGAGGGGCCGTCCTACTCCCCCGCCGTCACCGCCAGAAGCGCGATCACGCCTCTTCGATCCGCTCCATACTCCAGATCGACACTCGCGATCTCCACGCTTGGCCTCGGGTTATTCCAGGTCATCAGATACGCCACCGCCGAATACTCCGTCCCCGCATAAGGTTTCGCCCAGGCGATCTGCGCGCCGGGCAAGGCTGTTGGGGACTTTTGTTTGTAATCGTCCACATCGATCTCGGAATAGACCGGGACCGACACTGTTTGGCCGTCTACATAATGCACGACGTAGCGCGCCATTTCATATCGCTTGCCGTTCTTGACCTCGTCGGGATTACGGCGCTGGTCGATCCTGGCGGCATGCAGGAAGAAGAGCGCGTCGGCTTTGCGCGCCACCGGGACGCCGCGAACGGCGTCGGGCAGGCTGTTGGGGACATTGGGGCCGCCGAGCATGACCGCCGTGGGGACGGGCGATGTCGGGAAGCTGTAGATCTGGAATGGAACGCCGGCAAAAGTCTGCTTGCCGGTGGGAAGGTCGGCGAAGGTAAACGCCTTGTCGCCGAACCATCCGCGCTCGTCCCGGTATTGGTTGGCCTGCTTTGCAATATCCAAAGGCGCGTAGTGCAGACCCGCGCCGGCGATCACATTCTTGGCGCCGCCGAAGGGCGCATTTAAGTTACGCAGCACGGCGGCGAGCAGCGCGCGTTTCTTGGCCGCGTTCTCCGCCACGGTTTCCGTATCTTTGTAGAGCACGTTACAGAGCACAATCCCACCCGCGCCCATTTTGTACTCCAGCATTGCGCCGACGTTCAGCATCGGCTTTACTTTTTGGTAGAACTCGGGCGAGCGCTTGGCTTTCAAATAGACATTGTCCACGCCGACGTTGGGAGCCGTATTGACGACGTTCCAGGCGGTAATGCGCAGGGTGATATCCTGGCCCGTGCGCGGCGGCGAGAGGGAAAAGACCTGTGGCTCGTTGGTTGGGGCGGTCATCAGCGTCAGAGGATCGTTACCGTCGAAGGTGAGTGAGACGCGGATGGCCGGATAGTAGAACGTGTTGCCCGTCCAGCCGAACTCCGTGATCTCCTGCGGCTTTGGGAGATGGAAGTTGAACTCGAAAGGCTTCTCGGCGCTGGTGGGGACGTTGACGATATACGGCCACCCGTCGGCGGAGACGAATCCGTTTACCATGTTCGCCAGGAAATCGTTTGGGAAAGTCGCGAACGGGGCCACGTCGTCGTAATCCAGCACGTAGCTGAAGATGTCCGAGGCGACGTATTCATCCGAAGTCCAGTTGAAGATTCGCTCGCCAGAATGCATGACGATATCGGCGGTCGTCAGCCCCGCGGTCAATGGGCTGCGCGGCGCCGAGAACGTCACGCGCTCGCGACGGAACGGACGGATCATGTGGGAGACGCCAACGATCTTGTTATAATCGGCGAGCCCCTCCGGCGTCAGGCCGTTAAAGACGATCCAGCCACCCGCATCATTGAACGCTTTGACTTTGGGGAGATTGGCCGCCAGAGCTTTGAGGCTGGCGGGCGCCGCGGAAATCACAGCGATACGCGCTCCCGGCGGCGAGATCGCCGCCAGCGGATCGTTCGCCTTGGCGTACTCGACGCCCATGGCGTCCAGGGCCTTGCCCAGCTGCGGAGCGTCCATCAGCGTGGCCGTCACCGGCCGAAACTCCTGCTTGTAACGCTGTCCGTAGCCGATCAAGTTCAGCAAGAGACGCTGCGCGACGGGGCTGGTCGCCAGCTTCTCTTCCAGCGATAACTGGCTGAGCAGCATCAGCCCCTTGCCGGCGGGAACCTCCACGAGCGCCGTGTTCTGCAGGCGATTGTGGCACTGGATCAGCGACTTACCGCCGGACGCCGGTTTGAGATATGCGTTCCGGTAAACGACCTCGTCCGATCCCCAGGTAAAGAAGTCTTTCTGACGCAGCCCCGCGAGCGCCGGATGCGCCAGATCTTCCGCGAAGGCGGTTCGTCCCTCGTTCGAGGCCGTCTCGATCTGCGCCGGAAGGCCTTGGTACTTGAGCGGGTTCGCTTGCTCCAGTACGATCACCGTGCGGCCCGCGCTGGCGAACGCCGCCAGCGCGCTCGATCCGCTTTGCGCCGGCGTGAGCGCATTGCGTCCCACGATCAGAACACGCGTCTTCGCGGGGATCGCTGCTAGGCTTTTGACGGACGTGAATGGGATCTTGCTGGATTTCAGAAAAGCGATTGCGCCGCCGGATGGATCGTAGACGCTCAGATAGCCGGCGGCTAGACTTGCGGCGATGGGCCGCGCCATGACGACGCTTGTCGGCAGGATCGAAACGGCTTTGACATCCTTGTATACCGGATTTCCATCAACGGACAGCGCCAGCGTCCAGGTTCCTTCCCGTCTCGCAGTCGCCGAGGGCATCGTCAGCGCGACTTCGAATTTCTCGCTGCGCCCCGGCGTCACATGATGCATGGTCGTCTGCGTGGCGATGGTCTTGCCGCCGATCGCCAAAGTCCAGGTGAAACCGATCGGCTTGTCCGAGTGGGTGTCGTTGAAGATTCCGAGCGTGCGCTGAATGTGCTGCCCTGCGCTGAAGGTCCAGTCCCACTGGCGGCAGAAGACGGCGCGTGGCGCCTGAGAATTGTACTGGCTCACCGCTCCGTCCGACGGCCCGGTCCACAGGTGCCAGGCGCCGTAGCCGGCCCACCGGTACCCTTCCGTGAGCATTCGGTAGACAAGGGCGACCGCTGGGCGCGCCTGCGCCTTGCCCTGAAACGCCTCCTCGCCGCCGAAGTAGCCATAGTCGAACGGATTGATCCCCGTGGCGTAAAAGTCTTCGCCGAGAAAGCGCGGGCGTTTTTGATCCCACGTCCAGCGTCCTCGCCCTCCGCCGGTGGGGTTGGCGTCGTAGGCGAGCGCGGGATACTGGGAGACCTTGTCTCCAGAGTCAAACACATAGTGATTGCCGTGGACGGGGATCGATTGGTCCGCATTCGCCCCGCCGCCGTCGGTCATGGTCAGGCGGGTGGGGTCCGCCTGACGCACGGCGTCCGAGGTCGTCTTCGCTTCCGCCTCAAACAGCGGCATCTTATCCGCGTAGAGGTTGATGCAGTTGATATACAGCCATTCGTTCTCGATCGACCAGAGCAGGATCGACGGGTGGTTGCGTTCACCCTCGACCTGCGCCACCATCTGATCCCGCCAGTTGCGCATCAAGTCCATCTTGATCGGCGATTTGTTCAGGGCCTGAAGATCGGGGTCGTTCTCGATTGCGTTGTAGCCGATCGCCTCTCCGTCCAGCGGCCCGCAGCGGCGCACCGCCACGCCGTGTGTGTCGAAGAAATCCAGCGCCTCCGGCGGCGACAGACCCATCCAGTTCGTTCCGCCCTGCGCGGCGCCCATATAACGCATCATCGTCTGCCGCGTCGCCTGGTAGTTTCCCAGCCACTCCGCAGGCGTTGCGCCCGGCTGCAAGTCCGCCCAGCCATGCCAGGGAACGCCGTTGAGCGTGAAGTCCTTGCCCTGCGCGCCCCATTCCCGAAAGCCGAATGGCGTGTCGGAGACATCCACTGTCTTGCCGTCGATCTTGACCGTCGCGCGCAGACGGTACATCTGAGGATCATCGGGCCACCACAGCTTCGGATCGGCCCAGGCGCCGCGCACGGTCAGCGTCTGCTCGGCCGAGGACGTAAACGCCGCGCGCCCAATCGCCTTCTCCACGAGTCCCGTTTTTGGGTCCACGGCCTCGCAAACCACTTCGCCGCGCGCCCCCGCCGACAGATGCGACGCGAGCCGCACATCGACGCTCAGTTCTTTACGCGCCACGGAAGGCTTGCAGAATATGTCGGCGGCGTAGGCCGGCCCAGCCGCCGTCAGGGTCGGCGTATTCAAAATCCCCGACTGAAACGCATGCCAGATCGGATAGGCAAGGTCTTGGAATCCGTTGCCCGCGAAGCTCAGCGGCAGATTGAATTGCCGGCGCAGTTTCATCGGGTTCTTGGGATTTGCCGAGTAGCCATACCAGGCGTCCCGGATGCCCACCCAGACTTCATTGACTCCGACTTTCATCCCCGGCGTCAGATCGAACGTGATGCGCGCATACGGGTTCTTGTTGAAGCCGCAATACACCCCGTTCACAAAGACCGTCGTATTCAGATTGTTCTGTGGGAAAGTGAGCTGAAACGACTGTCCCGAAAGTGACTTTGGAACATCAACTCTGGTGCGATACCAGACCCGGTGCGCGAAGAGCAAATCCGGCCGCAGCTCGTTCTTGTCGCCCGGCACCGCGATCGCCGTCCAGTGCGGGTTTTCGGGAACGTTCTTGATCGGCGCCGCGACTTCGCCCGGGGTCTGTTCATCACTGCGGCAAATCTCCCACTGCCCCTTCAAGTCCACCGAGGCTCGCCGTCCGTCCCCGGTCCCTTCCGGCAGTTCGAAGACATTCTTCGCCGCCGCATCATCCACCGCCGTGCGTCCACTCTCATCCGGTTTGAAATGCGAGTTCGGCGCCCACGCTCCCGCCGTCAGGCACAGGGCGTCCGAAGCATACAAGATGCGCTGGATTTTTCCCTGCGCGTCCTTCGTCTTCGGAAGCCGGATCTCCAATGTGTGGTCGCCCGCCGCCAGTTCTTGATCGCCCATCTGGATCCAGGCGACTTCGCACCACGTATCCAGCTCCATCAAATCCGTCGTCAGCTGCTCAGGCGTGATCGTCGCCCACACGCCATTGTCGATACGCCACTCGAATGGCGAGCGCACGAACTCAAACCCGATCCGGTTCCAAATCTCATAACGCGTCGCCGTCTTCACCGTGAACGGATAGCGCAGCAGCGCGCCGTCCGCCGGCGCGGTCGCCTCCACCTTGTCCGCGTCAATGGACAGATGCAGCCATTTTTCGCCCGAAAGAAACTCTTTGCGCCCCCAGCCGGCAAGATTGACCGGCGTGTTCGCCTGCGCCGCCTCGCCTTCGAGCCAGACGTAGTCGGGTGGCGGCGCGGCGTGGGCTGTGGACGAACTGAAAAGAGAGGCAATGGCGAGCGCGGCGATGAGAACGCGTGTGACGAGACGGGCGATTTGGCGCATGGTGTTTTTGCCTGGGTGGTCGTTTGCTATTGAAGATTGCAAAGGAAGCTATTAGGTATTTGAGTGAGATTGTCCTTCTGCCAATGACCCGCCCCTCCCGAGTTACACCCCTCCCGTCAAGTGACCTACCCTGAGTGACCTACCCCGGCGCTCCGCGCCACCCCTCCCATGAAGCTGGG